>CASERA010000078.1 GCA_949290175.1 uncultured Ruminococcus sp. | reverse complement strand
GTCCGCAAACAGCAGAAAGCGAGAGTTATTCAGCGGTAATCATAGAGGCTGTGAATGAAGGAAGTGGATTTGTAAGATATAATAGTGGAACGATTCGGAATTCATATTTTTCAGGAATAGTAACCGGAGATAAGGTTGCCGGTTTTGTGTTCGAGAATCACGGAACCATTGAAAATAGCAATGTGCGTCCGCAAACAGCAGAAAGCGAGAGTTATTCAGCGGTAATCATAGAGGCTGTGAATGAAGGAAGTGGATTTGTAAGAAATAATGGTGGAACGATTCGGAATTCATATTTTTCAGGAACAGTTACCGGAGATCAGGCATCTGGTTTTGTATTTCAAAGCTACGGAACCATTGAAAATTCTTATGCGAGTGCTATTGTGACAGGAAATTCACAAGCTGCAGGTTTTGTTTTTACAGCATCTAACAGACTGGTTAATAGTTTTGTTACCGGTTTGGTGAGCAGTGGTGAAGACGGAACGTCTTATGGATTTGTAGCAGAAGGAAACAGTCCTCAGATGAAAAATTGTTATTCTGCTTTGTTTTGGCTTTCTGGAAAATATATATACCGTTTTGGTACGGGAAGAGGCAGTAACTATACAAATTGTGTATGGCTGGATGTTCCTTACTATGAAGGAGAGCTGCTCCCGGGAAATCCGTATGATTTAAGGCTGCTGGGAGAAGGAAAAACGTATGAGGAAATGGCACAGGAGGGAACAAACCCGGAAACTCATAAATACAACAGTAACTATGAAAATGTAGATAGAGAAGGGGAAGTATATCCGTTCGCATTGTCAGCGGCTTCTGAGTCCGGTATTCCTTTCTGGGGAGACTGGCCGAAGCAGGATTTAGAGCCGGATACAGGATTGATTTATTATGAAATTGTGGAAGGGCAGATGTATTACCACGGATATCTGACCAAATCCTGTAAGGCTGATGAAACCCCGGTATATCAGGAAATTATGACACAGGGCTATGAAGAAACAGGTGGTCTGTTGGAAGAGCAGGGCAAATATGTAACCGAAGACGGGTATATGATATTGCTCCGGGATAATGTAGATGAAAACAGCATAGGAATCTTGTATGGTACGGATACAAGTAAAAAGCTGGAAACAGCAACCGAACAAGTGGATGAAACCATTCTTTCCTACATTCCTCAAGTACAAGGTTTCCGGGGCTATTACATCAAGCATCAGGAAATTCCAGAAGAGCTTTATGAGAATCAGATGATGAATATTCAAGTAGGAGAGAATCTCGGAAAAGAGAAAGCAGTTGTTTTGAATGGGCGTACTGCAAGATTTTCTTTCCAGCCATTATTCGGAGATTCTGTCAGAGGATATGATGAAGAAAATACTATTTTTGCAGTTCGTTCGGCAAGACAGCTTGAGAATATAGATAAAGATGGTTCTCCGGAAAATCTCACATTTGTGCAGAGCGCAGATATTACCTACGAAAAAGAAAAGGTATCCTATACAGAAAGAGGAAAGGACATAGCAGCCTATGAATTTACCGCCAGCATAGATGGATTCAGCTCAGATCTTGAGTCTAAAATGATAGGATCAGATGAAAAAACATATGGCTATGTAATCGAAGGACTGGATAAAAACCTTTTTGGAACTATTGAGACAGAAAGTACTGTAAGAGGTGTGACATTGGTAAATGGAAACGCCTCATTTGCAGAAGAGAACAAAGGAGTGATTGATAGCTGTGCCGTAAGATCTGATACAATGGATGAGGACAGTTATGAAAATGAGATTTCGGAAGAACCACAACCGGAAATGGAAGGGACTCCGGTTATAGATGAAAATGAAATAGAAAATTAATAAAATCCGGCTTTACAATGGTAAAGCCGGATTTTATAATGAAAGAACAAAGGAGGCATCGTATGACAATCAAAGAAATTGCACAGCTCGCAGGAGTATCCAGTGCTGCTGTATCCAGATATTTCAATGGCGGTTATGTCAGTAAAGAAAAAAGAGAGGAAATCCGCAGAGTGATTGAAGAGACGGGATACCGGCCGTCAGTACAGGCAAGAATTCTAAGAACGAAGCAGGCAAATCTGGTTGGTGTAGTAGCACCGAAGATTAATTCTGAATCTATCAGCAGAGTAACAGAGGGAATTGGGCAGGTACTTGCGAAACGGGGATATCAGATGCTTTTGGCTATTACGGACAATCAACCGGAAAAAGAAGTCGAGTATATGGAGCTGTTTGAAAATTATCCGGTAGATGGAATTATACTGATAGGAACTGTATTGACCAGGCAGCATAGAAAAATCTTAAAAGAGGCGAAGGTTCCAATAGTAGTAATCGGACAGGAAACAAAAGACGCCAGCTGTATTTATCATGATGATTATGGTGCGGCAAAAGAACTGGCAAAGGAACTGGCAAAATTCAATGTGGAAAAGATTGCATATATCGGAGTCACCCGTGAGGACAAGGCGGCAGGTATGGCGAGAGAAGACGGATTCCGTGCAGGATTGGAATCAGAAGGAAAAAATTTATGTGAACACAGATTCCGTCAGGCAGAATTCACGATGGATTCCGGGTATGAGCAGGCAGCGGATTTATTGGCGCAAGAAAGTGATATCGATATCATATCTTGTGCGACAGATACGATTGCAGCAGGAGCAATTGAAGCAATATTGGAGTTGGGACAAAACCTTTCTAAAAAAATACGAGTGACAGGATTTGGAGATAACCAGTTTTTAAAGGCTGTAAGCGGAGGGATCACAACAGTACATTTCGCATATAAAACCAGTGGAATAAAGGGAGCAGAGCTGCTTCTGGAAATAGTGGAGGGCGGAACAACGGTACCGGTAAATGTGAAACTCGGTTATGAGATAATCGGACTTGATTGGTCAAATCAGACAAAATAGAATTATGAAAATTAGCGAAAATGCCATCTTTACAAATGGCATTTTTTTATTTATCATTTAATTACAAAATATGAAATCGATTACATGAAAACAAAAGAATTATGTAAAAGATAGTATGAGAAAAGGAGGAAAATCATGGATTACAGAAAAACTGCACAGGAAATCTTGGATCATGTAGGCGGAAGCAGTAATATTATTTCAGCTGCACATTGTGCAACCAGACTTCGGCTCGTAATTGCCGATAATCAGAAAGCGGATAAGTCTGCTTTAGAGAATGTAGACGGAGTAAAAGGTGTATTTGAAGCTTCGGGACAGCTTCAGATTATTCTTGGAACAGGAACTGTGAATAAAGTGTTTGATCAGTTTATTGATATTGCTGGAATCACTGCAAGCTCAAAAGCGGAAGCAAAAGAAGCGGCAGTACAGAAACAGAACTGGTTCATGCGGGCGATTAAGTTGTTGGGAGATATTTTTGTTCCAATTATTCCTGCAATCGTGGCAAGTGGTTTCCTGATGGGAATTATGAACTCACTGGACTTTATGAATGCAAATAATTTCATTCATATTGATACAAGCAGCTCTATTTATGTGTTTGCAAATCTATTCAGCAATACGGCATATACGTTTTTACAGATACTGATTGCA
Source organism: uncultured Ruminococcus sp. (assembly GCA_949290175.1). Lineage (GTDB taxonomy): Bacteria > Bacillota > Clostridia > Lachnospirales > Lachnospiraceae > Mediterraneibacter. Next base: position 4,719 of record CASERA010000078.1, on the reverse strand, counting down.
TTTTCTGCAGCAAAGGCGTTTGGTGCAAATCCATATCTGGGTGCAGTTATCGGTATGATTATGATTAACCCGTCTTTGCAGAATGCATACTCTGTGGCAACAGAGGGTGTGCAGGTAACACAGTCTGTATTTTTCGGATTGTACGATATTGATATGGTAGGATACCAGGGACATGTCATTCCGGTTATTATTGCAGTCTGGGTGATGTCGGTACTGGAGAAGAAGCTGCATAAAATAGTTCCGGAAGTTTTAGATTTGTTTGTGACTCCGCTTCTTAGTGTATTTATTACAGGATATCTGACTCTGGCAGCAATTGGTCCGATATTCGTGTGGGCGGAAAATGCGGTTTTGTATGGAATCCAGTGGCTTCTGACATTGCCTCTGGGACTTGGAAGTCTTGTGATGGGCGGTCTTTATGCTCCGACGGTTGTTACCGGAATTCACCAGATGTATACGGCGATTGATTTGGGACAGCTGGCTCAATACGGAGCAACTTATTGGCTGCCACTGGCAAGTGCGGCAAATGTGGCACAGGGAGCAGCAGCTCTGGCCGTTGGTCTGAAGTCCAGAGACAAAAAGGTAAAATCACTGGCACTGCCATCTTCTCTGAGTGCATTTATGGGAATTACAGAACCGGCAATTTTCGGAGTAAATTTAAGATTCTTTAAACCATTTATTGCAGGATGTATCGGTGGCGGATGCGGTGCATTATATGCATCTATCGTACATCTGGGAGCGAAAGGAACGGGAGTAACTGGTATTTTTGGAATTCTGCTCTGCCTGGAGCAGCCTGTACAGTATCTAATAGAGATGGCAATTGCTGTGGGAGTTGCATTTGTAATTTCCTTTATTATCTACAAGGACCAGAAGCCGGCATCAGAGTCAGCTAACACAGGAGATATAGAAGAAAAAAATGCAGATGTAAATTGTATAGAAGCGGATCAGAAAGAAGAGATGACTAAGAAACCGGTAAGAACAACAGAGGGATAGAGTATGAATGCTTTGACAAGAGATTTGAAAATGTTGACAAAGAAAGTGGAAGACCAAACAATGCAAGATGACTGCTTCCGTCAGAAGCTGCACTTGATGCCGCCGACAGGATGGCTGAATGACCCCAATGGGCTGTGTCAATTCCAGGGTGTTTATCATGCCTTCTTTCAATATTCGCCCTTTGACGCAAATGGCGGTTTAAAGATGTGGGGACATTATACAAGTACGGATATGATAGAATGGAAGTACGAAGGTGTCAGTCTGTATCCGGATCAGCCATTTGACTGTCACGGTGTTTACTCCGGGTCAGCACTCGTTGATAATGGAAAGATGTATCTCTACTATACGGGAAATGTAAAACTGGAAGATGGGGAGTATGATTATATCAATTCCGGACGTGAAGCCAATACAATTCTGGTTGTCAGTGAAGACGGCATGGAATTCGGAGCCAAAAAGGAACTGATGCGAAACGAAGATTATCCGTCAGATTTGTCCTGCCATGTGCGTGATCCAAAGGTTTGGAAACAGGATGGCATGTACTATATGGTACAGGGGGCAAGAACCAGGCAGGACGAAGGAAAGGTTCTGGTATTTGAATCCACTGATAAAATGAACTGGAAATTCAGAAACTCGCTTACCGGAAAAAGTAGGTTTGGATATATGTGGGAATGCCCGGATTACTTCGAGGTAGAAGGCATGAAGTTACTCTCTGCATCTGTACAGGGATTGGAAGGTGGAGAATGGGAGGACAGGAATGTCTATCAGTCCGGATATTTTCCAATCAAAGGGGATATCCTGAATGAATATAATCTGCAGGAATACTGTCTGTGGGATTATGGATTTGATTATTACGCACCTCAGAGTTTTGAAACAGAAGATGGAAGACGGATTCATATCAGTTGGATGGGAATGCCGGATTGTGAGGACTATACGAATAAAACCCTGAAAGATGGATGGCAGCATTGTTTTACATTTCCAAGGGAAATTCATGTCAAAGATGGAAAAGTGGTTCAGCAGCCTGTAAGGGAGCTGGAATCCAGAAAAAAGCTGATAGAATCTGCAGAGGAACGCCTGGAAAAGGATGGATACGAGACGTATGAACTGAATGTAGATGGAATTCAGGATAATAAATTCCGTGCGGTTCTGGCAGGAGAACTTATTCTGGAATATCAGAATAGGCGCTTTGAAATGAGATTTATAAATCAAGATAAAGAATCCGTATCAGCGGGGCGAGGACTGAGGTATCAGGAAGTGGACAGCCTTAGAAATGTAAAAATTCTGGCGGATATTTCTTCTGTCGAAGTATTCGTAAATGATGGAGAACTGGTATTTTCAACAAGATATTATCCGGATAAATATACCGTCTTAGCAGAAGCAGCAGGAGCGCAAATCCGCATGATGGAAATTAAATAAAAGAAATAGAAAGAGCACTTCAGAAATAGAGTCAAAACCTCATTTCTGAGGTGTTTTTTGTCATATTACAGATGGGTGGAGCAGTCACAGATTTGATATGTGGTATGTAAGACGAAAATAATAATTGACTTTGCCATAAATTTGTACTAAAATGTACAACAGATTGTACATTTTAGGAGAGATTAAATTGGAAAATCTGGATTTTTTGATTGAACGTAAGATTTTAAGGTTAGGTAATCGCCTTTTAAATCAGCGTAATGATGATTTGAAGGCTTTGGATTTGACCCCTGAACAGGCAGAAACGCTTTTGTTTTTTGATCGGCATAGGGGAGCGATTGTACTGGAGTTAAAAAATTACTTGGAAATCAGTCATCAGGCAGCCAGAAATATCGTGGAGAGAATGAAGAAAAAGGGGCTATTGTATGTTGAAGTATCTCCGGCAGATGCGAGGGCAAGACAGATTTTTTTAACACAAAGCGGACAGGATATCTGTGATATTTTGAAGCGTACCGGAGCAAGCGTAGGACATCAAATGCTGGACGGTATCGATATCGAAGAACGCAGACGGCTGTTTGCATTACTCGAAAAAATGTCCGAAAATATTGAATAATATGATACCAGGGGTAAAAGCAGCCCGATAGGGCGGATTTAAATACAACCTGTTGTATTTATGAAAACAAGATTGAAAGGAAGAGAAACATGGAAACGAGAGAAATTGTAAAACGATATATTTTCTTTTTTATTGGACTATTTATTATGGCATTTGGTGTTACCTTTTCTATTAAGGCATCTCTTGGCACTTCACCCATTTCTAGTGTTCCATACACCACCAGTTATATATCAGGACTGTCAGTGGGAAAGGCAACCATTATTATGAATTGTGTTTTTATTTTACTTCAAATTGCTATTTTAAGAAAACAATTTGAATGGATACAGCTCATGCAGTTTCCGGCAACGATTATTTTTGGATATATGATTGATTTAGCTGGATATATCATCAATAGAATTACGTTTACTAATTATGTACAGCAATGGATTTTATGTATTATCGGAATCATATTGGTGGGATTAGGTGTTAGTTGTGAAGTGGCAGCAAATGTAATTACGAATGCAGGAGAGGGAGTCGTATTAAGTATTTGCAAAGTTTTTCCTGTTAAATTCGGAAATGCAAAAGTTGCGTTTGATGTTACGCTTGTCTGTATCTCTATTCTGATATCTTTTTTATGTCTGGGAAGACTGGAAGGTGTAAGAGAAGGGACAATTGTAGCGGCTATATTTGTGGGGCAGATAGCAAAATTATTGAATAAGCCATTAAAAAAAGTTGAGAAAGTACTATTATCATAGAAGAATTAGATGAGGTCATAATTGAAAAGAACCTTTGGCTCTTAAATGCATAATATAAGGGAAAAAGGGTGTATGGGATATGGCATACGAGAATTATCAGAAAGTAATAGGAACGATTCAGGAAATCAGCAGAGGAGATTCCTGTTGTTCCCAGATGATATCTGTAATGACAGACAATGGCATAGTAAACTTTATCGTTTCGGGAGAAACGCAGATTATTGATAATATCAGGTTAAGAAGAGGAATGAGGATTGCAGCATTTTATGATAGCAGCCTGCCGGTACCGGCGATTTACCCACCACAGTATCAGGCGGAACTGATTACTGTATTGAGAAGGAACCAGGAGGTAACTTTGAAATATTTTGATGAGAATCTGGTTGCAGAAGATAATTCATTGAGGCTGAACTTGAGCCCTGTTACAAAGATTATGACAGCAAATGGACAGTATTTCCAGTGTAGTCCTGAAAATGCAGAACTTTTAGTCTATTATATGACGACTACATTTAGCATCCCTCCGATGACAACACCCCAGAAGATTATTGTGATGTGTCCATAATAAAGAAATGTATATGGGATTAAAAAAAGAGCGTTCTGGAAAAATTTTCAGTAAAAATTTTCAGAATGCTCTTTTTTAATATCATTGGCACGGAACAAATTATAGGGTATAATTAATTTATGATTCATAATATATAGTAAAAAGAGGTACGTGATTATGGAAGAAAAAGAAGAAATTGTTTTTTGTAAAGGAGGCGGTTGTACGGCGAAGCTGGGACCTGGGGCGCTGTCAAGAGTATTGGAAAAGATACCCAAAACATACGATGAACATCTTCTGATAGGTTATGACAGTTCGGATGATGCGGCAGTATATCAGCTGACAGATGATTTGGCAGTAGTACAGACGCTGGATTTTTTTCCGCCTATGGTTGAGGATCCATACACATTTGGACAGATAGCAGCAGCCAATGCACTCAG
>CASERA010000077.1 GCA_949290175.1 uncultured Ruminococcus sp. | reverse complement strand
TGGGAGTATGTCAAGGAAGCAGGATATGAGCATTTGAATAAAAGTACCGGAAATGCACAGTTTTATCGTTTCACATCTCCGAAAAGCAAAGAATATCCATATATGATAGAAATATTTTCCAGAAATCCAGATTTTATTATATTGGAAGATGATGCAATTCTTACACTGCTTCCGATAGACGATGAAATCTCCAGCTTGTCGGCAATCCTTCTAAACGAAGCGTATTATGAATTGCTAAAAACCGGACAAATGATGGTTGATGGCATTCCGGTATTAAGTCCGACTTGCCTGATACCATTTAAGGCGAAAGCGTGGCTGGATTTAAAAGAACGCAAGTTGAATGGAGAGCAGGTTGACAGCAAAAATATAAAGAAACATAAAAACGATGTGTTCCGATTAGCACAGTTAATCACAGCCAATACAAGGCAAGTTCTCAGCCCGGAAATAGCGGAGGATATGAAAAAATTTTTATCTGAAATAGCTGATGAAACAGTGGATTTAAAATCATTAGGCATTAGAGGGACGGATAAACAAAAAATTATAGATATGTTGTACCTGTGCTACAATTTGAACGATAATACATAATTTTTCTCTAAAGCCAAAAAAATTGCATATCAGAGGCTGTATTTTCACCCTCCTTCTTTTGTATATATGAAAGATATTTTTTATGTACGAAGGAAGGAGGAAATAGTATGGCAAAGATGGGAAGACCAAAGAGTGATGACCCCATGAATTATCGTTTCACCATCCGTTTCTCCAATGCTGAGCAGAAGCAATTGGAAACTTATGCTGAAAAGTACGATCTTACAAAAGGGCAGGTGCTTAAGAAAGGATTGGAACTATTATACCGACAGGATAAGCACAGCTGAGATGCTCCTCACGATTAGCGAGGTGAGAGGATGGCAAAATCAAGAAAAGACAGCCGGGGGTATGTGTTGCGAACCGGTGAGAGTCAGAGAAAAGACGGTCGCTATTCTTATTCTTATACAGATTTAGATAAAAATAGACGAACCGTTTACGCAAAAACATTGGTTGAACTCAGAGCAAAAGAAAGAAAAATCATCCGTGACAAAGAAGATGGACTGAATCCGCTGCTAGCTGACAGGATGACGCTGAATGAACTGTATGATCGGTTTATCGAACAGAAATATGATTTGAAACCATCAACAAAAGTGAATTATCTCTATATGTATAATCACTTTGTCAGAGACACATTTGGAAAAAGACTGATTGGTAAAATCAAATATTCTGATGTGAAAAAATTCTATTATCGTATCATTCTGGATGAAGAAATGAAAGCAAATACGCTGGATAGTATACATACATAGTTGCATCCGGCATTTCAGATGGCTGTAAGGGATGGACTGCTCAGACAAAATCCGACAGACGGATTAATGGCAGAAATCAAAAAGAGTCATATCTGGGAAGATAATCCGAGACATGCACTTACGATTCCACAGCAGAAAGCTTTTATGGATTACTTAAAAGCCCATCGGGAATATCAAGGATGGGTACCTATTATAACGGTTCTTCTTGGAACAGGAATGCGAATTGGTGAATGCATCGGACTTCGATGGGATGACCTGGATTTTGAAAAACGCATTATCAGTGTGAATCATACTTTTAACTACAGACCTGATGAAAACAGAAAATCGGTCAAGCATATTTCTACACCAAAAACGATCTCAGGACGGAGAACCATTCCGATGATCGATGAAGTGTTCAATGCTTTTCTGGATGAGTATGAGATCCAAAAGTGCATTGGCTTTTCCTCAGAAGAGATTGATGGATATTCAAATTTCGTTTTTGTAACAGCAACCGGAACGGTATATTTACCAAATGCAGTTAATCGAGCGATTGAAAGGGTAAGAGTTGCATATAACAAAGATGAAATAGAAATAGCAGAGAAAGAGGATAGAGAACCACTCATTATTCCTCATTTTTCAGCCCATCATTTGAGACATACATTTTGCACAAGATTGTGTGAGAATGAGTCGAATTTGAAGGTGATCCAAAGTATCATGGGCCACTCAGATATTACAACAACCATGGATATTTATGCGGAAGCGACACAGGAGAAAAAGCAGGAAATTGTTGCAAATCTCCAGGGAAAGATTATAATATAATTAGTGATGTATCATGTTTTTGAGGACATGTGCGCACCATAAAAGTAGAGGGAGATATATCTTCCTCATCTATTAAATAAAAACTTATACTACACAAAAGACACAGCCGACTTGGGGCTCTATGGATCTCAGCGGAAGACCAAAAAAATCAGTTTTTGGATGTGTGTGGTGCCTGACGGAGCTCAGTGGACAAGGGTGGAAGAGATCGTTCAATTAATCCCGACAATGAAGACCCTTGGTGGTGTAAAATCCGAAAATGGTGTAAGTTCTAAAGAGGTTTCTACACCAAATTCAGAGCCGGAAAAGATTGATTTCTCTAATGTGAAGATTGAGCCAATCTTTGAAGAAATGGTAGATTTCGATACATTTGCAAAATCTGATTTCCGTGCAGTTAAGATTTTAGCTTGCGAAGCAGTACCGAAGTCAAAGAAGCTTCTGAAGTTTACATTA
>CASERA010000076.1 GCA_949290175.1 uncultured Ruminococcus sp. | reverse complement strand
TAGAATCCTGAAACTTATTTTTAATATTCTGCTTTACTGCCTCCGGATTTGATCTCACAAATTTAATGTCTAACATAGTATCCTCCTGAATTATATTTTTCATTTTTGATTAACTTAATCTTCATCTATATTTTTCAAATCGTACTGCTCCTGATAAATTGCCCTATCCAGAGACTCTCTTTCTTCCCCTGCCAGTTCAATATAACTTTCACCTTTTACAATTTCTTTAATATAAGTATAGCATCCCTCTCTGCTGTGCATTGCATTCAGAACCCATCCGCTATTTTCTTCATCAAGCATTGTCAGCGCAAAACTCAGATTACCTCCCATTTCATGAAAAGCATCATATCTGACAATGCCAACCTTCTGATAATGTCTTTTTATTTTTTTATAAATCTTATCAATATCCTCGCTATTTTCTCTAACCGTCTGTTCCAGTTCATCAAATGCTGCAAACCTGTCAATTACACTCTGCTCCATCGACTTCCCGTTTTTACCTTTCATAAATGACTGGTAATTTGCTTTCATTCTATTGTACTTCATCTGCAGGCTTATGAGAAATCCGATTAATATAAGTTCTATTATAAATAACAGTATAATCAAATACGCCGGATCAATTCCTAAATACGATAATAATCCATTTTCCATTCCAACATGTCTCCTTCTTAATTATCTGCGGGACACTTATTTACGCTTACTCCTGAATGGACATGATTAAATCGAATATGCGTTCAAGCTCATCTTCCGAATAATATTCGATTTCAATTTTCCCCTTACCATTCGATTTTGGATTTACATTTACCTTTGTCCCCATAATGTTCTTCATTTTTTCTTCTAAATTGTCATAGATAAATGTATGTTCAATTTTTTCTGTCTTTGCAGGTTTCTTTGGATTTTTTAATGTTTTGATTAATTTCTCAGTCTCCCTCACACTAAGTTTTTCATCAAAAATTTTATTTGCCAGTGCATATTGCTGTTCTTCATCATCAATTGCAAGTAATGCCCTGGCATGTCCAGTTGTAATCATATCATCAATAATCATCTGCTGTACTCTGTCACTAAGCTTCAGAAGTCTCATGGAATTAGTAACGGCAGTTCTACTTTTTGATACACGTTCAGCAACTTCATCCTGTTTCAAATTAAACTCTTGCAGTAATCTCTTATACGCAAGTGCTTCTTCAATAGGATTCAAGTTCTCTCTCTGGATATTTTCTATTAACGAAATCTCCACAATTTCCTGATTTGAATATTCTTTCACAAGAACCGGAACTTCTTTAATTCCAGCGAGTTTAGCTGCACGCCATCTTCTTTCTCCAGCTATAATCTCATAATAGTCTTTTTTCTTCTGAACAAGAAGAGGCTGAAGTATTCCAAACTGTCTGATAGAATCTGCCAGTTCAAGAAGTGCATCTTCGTCAAAATCTTTTCTTGGCTGATCTCTGTTTGGCTCTACCTGATTTATTTTTACCATTGTTTCACCAGAAATTTTCTCATTTACCTCTGTTGTTTCCACTTCTGTAGTTTTTACTTTTTTTACAGGCTTATCCGTAGTTTTTGCACTTTTATTTGGAATTAAACTATCTAATCCTTTTCCAAGCCCATTTCTCTTTACTGCCATTTTATTCTTCTCCTTTATTAATAACTTCTTCTGCTAATAACATATAACTTTCTGCCCCTGAAGATTTAGGATCATATAAATTTATTGGCATACCATAACTTGGTGCTTCTGCCAGTCGGATATTTCTCGGGATAATTGTTTTATATATATTCTGATTTAAATTATCCTTAACATTTTCTACTACCTGTAATGAAAGATTTGTTCTTGCATCGTACATTGTAAATACAACACCTTCTATTTCTAATTCAGGATTCAATCTTTCCTGTACAAGTTCAATCGTATGTATCAACTGACTCAATCCTTCCAATGCATAATATTCGCACTGAATTGGAACGAGTACGGAATTAGCTGTGGTCATTGCATTAATGGTAAGCATGCTCAATGCCGGAGGACAGTCTATAATAATGTAATCATATCTATCCTTCACCTTATCAATTTCATTTTTAATGATATATTCCTTGTTTTCAACACCAATCAATTCAATTTCTGCTGCTGACAGATTGATATTCGATGGGAGCACATCCAGGTTTTCATATACATTCTTGCAAATACACTCTTCTATTCCTACATTACCAATAATCAAGTCATATACACTATTTTCAACTTCTTCTTTATTAACACTAAGTCCACTGGTCATATTTCCCTGTGGATCCATATCAAGTGCTAACACTTTTTGTCCAAGACTTGCCAGTGATGCTGATAAATTAATAGACGTCGTCGTCTTTCCTACACCACCTTTTTGATTTGCAACTGCTATAATTCTTCCCATTCTTATACTCCTTTCATTGAACACTTCATTATTATATCATCTTTTGATTTTATAATCTACAAAATGTTTCACGTGAAACATTTTATTTTTTTACATCAGAATCAAAATACTCTTTTAACCCCTAACATCTTATTTTGTAAATATATATTTCTAATTTTGAATTACTCCTTATGTTTTATTGTGGACTTATTTTTAAAATTAATTCTCTTGTTTTTTATTCTGCAACATATTCTAATATATATCAAAGAGTATTATTTTAAAAGCATAAAATGTTTCACGTGAAACATTTTGTGTTCTGGCTATTAATTATATTTCACAAATTTAGGGTTTATTTGAATTTGCGAGTGTAGTATAATAAAGTGATAGAATGCTAGAAATAGATGGATTAAAATAAAGGATGGTGACTATTTTGCACTGGAAGAAAAAATTAACAACTTGTACAATTCTTACAGGTCTCACTGTAATAACCATGCATGTTATCAATCGGTTAGTTTATTACTTCTCCACTGTTGATAATATTTTATCTGATAAAGATAAATCTTATTACGATTGGCGATTTGGACGTATTTGCTATCAGAAAAGTGGAAGTGGTACTCCAATTCTCTTAATTCATGATTTGAACGTCTGTAGTTCTTCTTATGAATGGAATCAAATTGTAAAAAAGCTTTCGAAAACAAATACCGTATATACCATAGATTTACTAGGTTGCGGATGTTCAGATAAACCATGCTTTACTTATACAAATTATCTGTATGTGCAATTAATTACAGATTTTATCAAACATATAATTGGTGAAAAAACAGATATTATTGCAGTTGGTGAATCCGGCTCATTTGTTTTAATGGCATGTGCAAATGATCACTCCATTATAAATAAAGTGATACTTGTAAATCCTGAGGATTTAATTCGCCTTGCTAAGATACCTACAAAACGCACTCATATGCTGCGGTATTTAATCGAATTCCCGATACTAGGCACTTGCCTTTTCAATATTCTAGTTAATAAGAAAACTATTGAAAAAGAGATGAGATTAGATTATTTTTATAATCAAAACCTAGTAGATGAAAAAATTGTTTCCACTTATTTTGAATCTTCTCATAAAGATAATACTGCCGGTAAATTTTTATTTTCAAGTATAAAATCAAGATTTACAAATGCAAATGTTATGTCTGCATTAAATCATATTGATAACAGTATTTTTATTATTGTAGGTAACGGAAATCCGGAATATGAATTGATTGCCAACCAGTATCAAAATTATATGCCTTCTATTGAAGTAATAGGTATTGATAAAACAAAGCGGCTTCCTCACATAGAATGTCCGGAAGAATTTCTTGAATATGTTGAAATTCTGTTTGATATTAACAGTGAAAGCGAATAATCCACATTATAATGTGAATAACTCGCTTTTTATGGTGAATAACTCAAAAAAAAGAGAGTGAAACTATGAATTGTCGGATAAATTTCATAGTTTCACTCTTTTTCTATTGTTAATTAACTTAATGGTTCTTTTGCTGGCAATCCTGCTTTCCTTGGATACTTTTTCTTTGTTTCCGCAATTTTTTTGATTCTTACAAAGGATCTTCCAATCTCTGTATCTGGAAGTTGAAATTTTACAGTTTCCTCAATTTTTCCACCCAGCATTAATACTGCTTTTTCAGATTGTCTAAGTTCTTCATCAATTGTTCCTGATTTATATGGAATAAACATTCCACCTGTTCGTATATAAGGTATACAATATTCACTCAAAGTAGATAGATTTGCAACTGCACGTGAAACACACAAATCAAACTGCTCCCTATATTCTGCTTTCTTCGCAAAATCTTCTGCTCTTCCATGAAGTGTTGTAATATGATCAAGCCCCAGATTGCTTACAACCTCATTTAAGAAATTAATTCTTTTCTTTAAGGAATCTAGTAAAACAATATTCAGATGTGGAAATGCTATTTTTAAGGGAATCCCCGGAAATCCTGCCCCCGTCCCAATGTCAATTACTTTCTTTACTTGTCTCATATCTACTGCTTTTACAATAGCCAGACTGTCAACAAAGTGTTTCTCATTTACTTCATCATATTCTGTGATTCCAGTCAAGTTCATCACTTTATTCCATTCAACCAGAATTTCATAATACTGATCAAACTGCTCTTTCTGTCTGTCCGTCAGCTGAATATCCAACTGTTCTAACTGTTGTTCAAACTTATTTTTCATATTCTCTCCTATTGCCCTTCTATCTGCTTTCCAGGTACACCAGCAAAACCGAAATATCTGCCGGCGAAACACCGGATATTCTGGATGCCTGTCCAATAGATGCCGGACGAATCTGAGAAAGCTTCTGTTTTGCCTCAATACGCAGGCTCTGTACCTCTTCATAGTTAATATCTGCCGGAATTTTCTTCTTTTCCAGCTTTTTAAACTGCTCTACCTGCTTCTTCTGCCGTTTAATATATCCCTCATACTTAATGTTGATATTAACCTGCTCTATGACGTCGTATTTAAGCTCTGGACGCATTTTATCTATGGGTTCTAATATTTCATAGCTAAGCTCCGGACGGCGTATTAAATCGGCCAATGCAGCGCCTGAAACAAGCGGTGTACTCCCATATTCTTTTAAAAGGTTCTGCACCTCTTCTGTTGTACCTACATAAACATTCTCTACACGTGCAATCTCTTCTGTAATCTGTCTTTCTTTTTCCAGAAGCCCTTGATACCGTTCTTCATCAATCAATCCCACTTCATATCCCAGCTTCGTCAATCTTAAATCGGCATTGTCCTGTCTCAACAGAAGGCGGTATTCCGCTCTGGAAGTCATCATTCTGTATGGTTCATGACTTTCCTTTGTAACCAGATCATCAATCAGGACCCCGATATAGCCTTCCGAACGGTCTATAATAATTCCTTCTTTTCCCTGCAATTTTCTTGCAGCATTGATTCCTGCAACTAATCCCTGTGCTGCTGCCTCCTCATAACCTGAGCTTCCATTGAACTGTCCTCCACTGAACAACCCGTCAATATTTTTAAATTCTAATGTACTTTTCAACTGGCGTGCATCAATGCAGTCGTACTCAATTGCATAAGCATTACGCACGATTTTCGCATTTTCTAATCCGGTCACACTGCGATACATTGCATACTGTACATCCTCCGGCAAAGAACTTGACATACCGCCCACATACATTTCATTTGTATCCAGCCCTTCCGGCTCAATAAACACCTGATGGCGGTTTTTATCGGCAAATTTTACAACCTTATCCTCAATAGATGGACAATATCTGGGACCGGTTCCTTCAATCATACCCGAATACAAAGGAGAGCGATCCAGATTGCTTCGAATAATTTCATGTGTTTTTTCGTTTGTATACGTCAACCAACAAGAAACTTGCTCAATCTGTACATCCTCAGGATTCGTTGTAAAAGAAAACGGCACTACCCGTTCATCCCCTTTTTGCTCTTCCATTTTACTAAAATCAATACTTCTCTTATCAATTCTAGCCGGAGTTCCGGTTTTAAACCGATACATAGTAATTCCCAATTCTTTCAAACTGTCTGTCAAATAATTTGCAGGCTGCAGGCCGTTTGGCCCTGTCTGCATACTCACATCTCCATAAATGCACCGTGCTCTGAGATAAGTTCCTGTACACAGTACAACTGCTTTGCACGAATAGATTGCCCCTGAATACGTGCGTACCCCGGTTATCCGCTTTCTTTTCTCCGTACCGTCATCCACATCCTCTGCCAGAATTTCTGTAACTTCCATTTGTTTGATTTCCAGATTATCCTGATTTTCAAGAACTCGTCTCATCGTCTTGCTGTAATTTGCCTTATCCGCCTGTGCACGAAGAGAATGTACTGCAGGACCTTTAGACTGATTCAACATTTTAGACTGAATAAAGGTCTGGTCGATGACCTTTCCCATTTCTCCTCCAAGTGCATCCACTTCTTTCACAAGATGTCCTTTCGAACTGCCCCCTATATTCGGATTACATGGCATTAATGCAATACTGTCTACACTAACTGTAAACATTAATGTTTTGAATCCCATTCTGGCACAGGCAAGAGACGCCTCACATCCGGCATGTCCTGCCCCGACCACTACTACATCATATTCATCTTTATTTTCCCATACAGAATTTGCTGAATATTTCATTGACCAAATCTTCTCCTATCGTCTCACCTGTAATACTGCCAAGTGCTTCATATGCATCCATCAAATCGATGGAATAGAAATCCTCCGGCATTTGATTTTCAATACTTTCCACTACCTTATTCAGACTTTCAGCTGCTGATTGAAGTGCTGCTTTCTGCCTGATATTTGTAATATAAATCTCATCATTAAAGGAAATATTTCCTTTGAGAAACATACTCTTTAGCGTATCCTCCAATTCATGAATTCCCCTCTCTTCTTTTGCGGAAATTTCAATCATCGGAATCTCTTTTTCTTCCTCTCTTTCCAGGGCTGCTGCCATCTTCACTTTTTCCCTGAGATTTTCTTTTGAAACAACCGTATCTAAATCCGTTTTATTTAACAAAATAATCGTATTCTTATCAACTACAAGTTTCAAAATCTCTTCATCATTTTCATCCAAAGGACGAGAAGAATCCACCACATATATAACTAAATCAGCCTCTTTTGCGTATTCTTTTGCTTTCTTCACACCCATTTTTTCAATGATATCATCGGTATCCCGAATCCCCGCTGTATCGATAATATTCAAACTCAGTCCCTGAAGCTGTATCTGTTCTTCCAATACATCCCTGGTCGTTCCTTCAATATCCGTTACAATGGCACGTTCCCGTCCTGACAGTACGTTCAAAAGCGACGATTTACCGGCATTTGGCTTCCCAACAATGACGGTCTGAATGCCTTCTTTTAGAATCCGCCCATCATCAGAAGAGCGTATCAGCCTCTCCAATTCTTCCTGAATTTCTTTTACTGCTGCCAACAACGTCTGTCCATATCCATCTACACTGATATGCTCCGGATCATCCAGCGCTGTCTCAATAAATGCGGTATGATAAATAATCTGTTTTCTAATCTCGCCTATCTTATGCTTTATACTTCCCTTTAGCTGACTCACAGAACTTTTCAAAGCATATTCATTTTGAGCAGTAATTACATCTATAACAGCCTCCGCCTGGGAAAGATCCATCTTTCCGTTCAGAAATGCTCTTTTTGTAAATTCTCCAGGCTCTGCCGGTCTTGCCCCATTCTTAATTACAGTTTCCAAAACACGTCTTACAACGAATGTTCCTCCGTGGCAGTTAATCTCCACCGTATTTTCTCCTGTAAATGTCCTTGGGGCACGCATAATACTTACCAACACTTCGTCAATAGTTTCTTCACCATCTTTAATAAATCCGTAGTGAATGGTATGCGATTCTGCCTCAGATATTTTCTCTTTTCCCTTATAAATACGTTCTATTACTTCAAATGCTTCTTCTCCACTTATACGGACAATACCAATCCCTGAATTTGTCATACCTGTGGAAATTGCAGCAATCGTATCTTTTCTCATATTCTACCTCTTAGACGTTTAAAGGACGTCTTTACCCTTCACGAAAGCCTCCGTG
>CASERA010000075.1 GCA_949290175.1 uncultured Ruminococcus sp. | reverse complement strand
TTTTAATTCTGCATTTTTATCTGCCAATAGTTGAAGTGTCATGCTCTCATTCTCTTTTAAAAGCCATCCTTTTTCAGTATTACAAATCACATCGTGATTGCATACCACCTTTCCAAATCCACTAACTTGTATTATTAAGGGATATGCACAACTCATACTATCATCATAGTAAACCACTGAAAAACTTTCTGAATTTTCTGCATGGACAGATGAGATATTTATAAAACACGCACACACTACAACTGTTAAGCAAAATATCCACTTTGCATAATCTATCGAGTTTTTTTCATCAATCAATCCTTCTTCCCATCTACAGTCAATATTATCCCTACTACTCTGAACATTGTTCATTCTGTCCATAAATAATACCCACTAAAAAAGTGGGTGTAGCATTTTTCTTTTTCTATCATTTGTTTTAGCGGTTTTTGAACACTGTTCACGCATATCTTATACCCTTTTAATCATGTTGTCAACAATTTATTATAGAAAATTTTATTTTTTTTAGGTTTATAGCAAAATAAAAAGGAACACCTTGTATAGATGTTCCTGACTGGTATCATATTTTATACAAAAAATTAATAAATCTAATAGCACTCAAAACTCAAATATCGCAACACCATATGGCTGAAGCGGGTATGCAAATGAATATTTTCTTCCATCACATTCTTCTTTTACCGGATGATATATTTGCGGCCTTTCAATCCCCTTTCCTCCATATCTGGGATTATCACTGTCCAGAACCAACTTAAACTGCTTTCTTCTGGGTACTCCTACCCGGTAATCCGGGCGTTCCATCGGTGTAAAATTGCAGACAAATAACAGATTCTTTTTATTATCTTTTGAGTGTCTGACAAAACTAAAAATGCTGCGGAATGTATCATCTTTATTAATCCATTCAAATCCTTTAGGATCAGCATCCAGCTCATACATTGCCCGGTTCTTCTTATACAAATGGAGCAAATCTTTATACCAGTTCTGAATCTGCTGATGCGAATCTTCCGCCAGCAGATACCAATCCAATTCACGCTCTTCACTCCATTCACGAAGCTGTGCAAACTCCTGCCCCATAAAAAGCAGCTTTTTACCGGGATGCCCCATCATAAACGCATATCCTACTTTCAGATTCGCAAATTTATCAAATCCAAGGCCCGGCATCTTATTAAGCATTGAACATTTAAGATGCACGACTTCATCATGAGATAACACTAAAATATAATTTTCACTGTACGCATATTCCATAGAAAACGTCATCTGGTAATGTGCACCTTTTCTAAACAATGGATCCAGTTTCATGTATTCTATAAAATCATGCATCCATCCCATATTCCATTTCAAGCTGAATCCCAATCCATCGTCCTCCGGTGCTCCTGTCACCTTTGGCCATGCCGTAGATTCTTCTGCAATCATCATCGTTCCATAATTTCTTCCAAGTACTACACTGTTCAGATGCTTAAAAAATGCAATCGCCTCCAGGTTTTGATTGCCGCCATATTTATTCGGAATCCACTGTCCATCCTGTTTACCATAGTCCAGATACAGCATGGATGCAACCGCATCAACACGAAGTCCATCCACATGATAATGTTCAATCCAAAACAATGCATTTGCAATCAGGAAATTCTGCACCTCTGGTTTTCCATAATCAAAAATCTTCGTTCCCCAGTCCGGATGCTCTCCTTTTCTTGGGTCCGCATACTCAAATATAGGTGTTCCATCAAAATCCGCTAGTCCGTGCGCATCTTTCGGAAAATGTGCCGGAACCCAATCCAAAATTACTCCAATACCATTCCTGTGAAGATAATTAATCATATATGCAAAATCCTGCGGTGTTCCATATCTTGATGTAGGTGCATAGTATCCGGTCACCTGATACCCCCAAGAGCCGTCATACGGATGCTCAGCTATTCCCATTAATTCTACATGCGTATAGCCCATCTCTTTTACATATTTTACAATAGACTGTGCAAACTCACGATATGTATAAAATCCCTCATCTTCTCCCCCCGGATGCCTCATCCAAGAACCTGGATGTACTTCATAAATAGAAAGGGGACTGTCCTTATGATTCCATTCCCTGCGCTTCTCCATCCACTTTTCATCCGACCACTTTAAATTAGAAATATCCGTCACTCGTGAAGCTGTTCCAGGTCGTCTTTCCGAATAATTTGCAAATGGATCCGCTTTAAAAATTCGTCTTCCCTGCTGGGTCTCAATACAGAATTTATACAAGTCACCTTCCTTTACCCCCGGGACAAAACAGGTATAAATCCCTATTGGCTCCTGGCGCTCCATATAGTTCAACTCAAAATCCCAGCCATTAAAATCCCCAACTACCGATACACGCCTTGCATGCGGTGCCCATACAGCAAAATAAACACCTTCCTTCCCCTTATGAATAACCTTGTGTGCACCCATTTTATTGAAAATCTCATAATGATTTCCTTGTCCAAACAGGTATTGATCTAATTCCCCAATTTCATAAGGTTGTATTTTCTTCTGCACAGTTTTCTTTCTTCCCATAATTTCACCTCACAACCTCTATTTTATGATTTAAAATTAAATATAAAGAAATCTATATATCTCAATTATACTTTATTCTGTCTCAAAAAGAAAGAAAAGAAAAAAGATGGATAAAAATATCCACCTTTCTCCCCTTACATTTTATTAGGTTTACTGATACGCCCACTCATACTTCTAAATAGTAAAATCTCTTTCTGACAAAATAATTCTGTCAGCATCATCCGTATTCTTTCCTAATACACGTTTTACCAGTTTCTTTGCAGATACTTTCTGGGAATGAGCCATTGCTTCATCCATAATATCTTTCACTTCTGCAACAGTAACTGCATGATCTTCTCTTTGTAAGGCATCAATTCTACTGTATAATGCCAAAATTCCCATTTCATCAATCCGGTATCCATTTTCTTGTGCATAAGTCTGCCCAAAAGTAACAAGCTCATCATTCACGAAAATCGGCACTTCCAGCCTGCTGGTAAATTTCTTTCGGAATTCACGGTTAGAGGAAAGAAGTCTGTCCAGAGGCTTTCTTTGCTCTTCCAGAACAATCAGCATCTCTCCGGTATCCTTTTCCATCGCTCTATTTAGCTTTGCAACTGTTTTTTCATTCAGCTTACCTGCTTTTTCAATAATCAGTGCTCCACCATACAATTTAGCCACAATGTCACTTATTTTCTTTTTATTTAAAGATTCACCTGTAATAATTGCTACTCTTCCCTGACGAATCTTACGCTGTTTCTGAATCGCTTTTACAACATCAACAGCAAGAACTGTCTTACCATTTCCTTTATTACCGATAATCAGCAGGTTTCCTGTGCAGGAAGTTCCTTTTCGATTTGTACAGTTTCTATCCTGTTCCAATACATCAACCAGCTGCTCACTCATGCCTCGCACCGGTACAAAATAAGAAAATAATTTTTTCTGTTCTTCAGTAAGATCGCCACGCTTTACTCCTGTCTGTCCGGATAAATCATAACGGCTGTGTACTAAAAATCCAGTATCAGAAATTGACAACGCATCTGCAATCTCATTCATTGGAAGTGGTGCTGTCTTTCCTGTAGCAATCAGTTTCGCTGTTTCTTTTCTGCTCAAAGGAGTCGTCGCTGACATAATATCAACCGGCTCATCCTCTTCATCCGGAATCTCTCTGTCATCCGGTTCATTGCTTAAATTCGGCTTAAATTCAGCTTCCAGTTTTGCAGTAATGGACTCGTAGTCCTCAGAATCCAACTCCTCTGCCTCATCTTCACTTAGCATCTCTTCATAATCTTCGGCATAATCTTCGGCATAATCTTCTTCATAATCTTCGGCATTCTCTTCAGTTAATAGACTTTCTTCACTCTCTGTGTCATCTATGCGAAGCTGCTCTGTCACTTCACCTTTATTTTCACGAGGTTCTTCCTGAACCGGTGTTTCACGAACAGGCTCCGGTATTACTTCTTCTTCATCCGGAATCACACCTTCAATTTGGTCTATCATCCTCTGAATCTCAGGTGATAAAATTGGTGTCTTAGGTTTGCGTTCAATCTGCTCTACATCCTCTGCATTTACTTCCGGAACAAGTTCCTCTTCCGGTTCTCCGCCTGCTGCTTCTTCCCACTCTGCAAGAATATCATCAATGTCAAGATACCCTTCTATCTGTTCATCATCTTTAAATTCTTCCATACTTTTCGTAGATTCTCTTTCCATACTTTCCACTTCAGCCTCTTCTAGATTTTCGGTGTCATCCGGACCTGTATTCTCTTCTACATTCTCCGGTTCTTCCACAACAACTTCTTTCAGTATATCTTCTTTTATATCTTCCTGAATCGTGTCTTCTTTACTTTCTTCTTCCTGAGATGCAAGCTCATCCACAAGTTCCAAATCTTTTATGGACTCAATAGCTTCAATCTCTTCCTCTAAATCAGAAAGATCTTCCTCCTCTTCCATCTCTTCTCCGATTTCATTGCTTACAGCTTCTTCAGAAGTATCTTCATAGATGTCTTCCACATCCTCTTCATAGTCTTCTGCATCCTCTTCAGAAAGCTCAATTTCCTCAGACTCTTCTTTTTTCGGATGAAAAAGACTCTGAAGAGCCTCACCTAATTTCATTGTATTGCCTAATTTTTTCTTAGCTGTCTCTTCCGGTTCTTTTTTAACCTGATCATCAACAAACTCATCACTTAAAGGCTCATCCTGCTGTTCTTCCTGTCGTTGTTTCTCCTCTTCTGCCTTCGTCTTTGAAACCTCTGTCAGCTTTTCTACATGCTTTTCCTTAGCAGCTCCAGCTTCATATCTTCTGTCATATTTCTCCTGCTGAGACGGAGTCAATTGTTTATACTGCATCTTGAGTTCCATTGCTTTATAAACATATTTTCCTTCACTAAACCAAAGTATCAGGTCATCGCATTCCTCCAAACATTCAGCTGTCATTCCGGCTTCCTGATAACGTTTCGCCAGCTCATATGCCCACTCTTCTATATATTCTGATTTTTTAAATTCTTCCAATGCATGTATCTGCTGCTCTATCGGAGCCCTTCTTGCCCTCAGCAGACGATACCTTAAAATATATTGGTTTGGATCCTTTGGCGCAATTTTCATAAATTCATCATAGTAATCAATTGCTTCGTCCAAATTCCCCGTCTTCATTGCAAGAGTGCACAAGCGATATAATATTTTTCTGCTTCCTTCCGCACGTTGATAAGCAGTTTGCAGGACTTCATAGCTCTTTTGATAATCCCTGTTTTTCTCGTAAATGCTGCCGACAGTCATCAGCATGTTTGCATTTCTGACGCGCCTCCAGTCAATGCAGTCCGCAATCTCAGCTGCTTTATTGTACACGCCATCTTCCATAAGTTCAAGCATCTGCTCTGTCTTCAGCTTATACTCATACTTGTCCACTATGCTCACCTCTTTATAATTATTTATACTACTCAGGTATTTCCCAATTGTCTGCCTAGTTTGTTTTAGTTTACCATATGACTCCCGTAATGTCAAAAAAATGCATCTCCAATTGACATTGAAGATGCATTTTATTTTTATTTAATTTTTCTATTTTATAAATCGAAGGAACTTTCCGATTTGCGTTCCTGTAAGACCTTTACCTTAGTATACTGATAACAGCCTGTTTCCTAACTCAAATCCGATTCGGTCTCGGTACCATTTTATATTTTAAGACCCTTTCTTCAGTTATTTTTTCTATAATTGTTTGGCTACCGCAGTACTGTTCTTCAATATTCCGATAACTTATTAAATTATTCCATCTATAACTGGAGGTATCTCATATAAAACTGATATTCTGCATCATGTTTCTTTACACATTTTCCAGAACTTTGGTTATATGTGGTATCTATGTTCAATATGTTTGCAGATGCTAAATCTTTTATTTTTTATCCGGTATTCCTAACTCTTCGACTTTTCTTTTCATTCAACTTTTGCCGGATTATTTATCTTATGTGGTAAAGGTCTCTTTTTCACAGGAACCTGCATCTACCGTACCACGAACATATTGAATTGCAACTGACGATATGCTGTCCATTGGACCCTTGCCTCCTTACTTTTGTATTTTTAATCTAATAAAACGATGTCCTTCTAAATTGAAAGTTATCATTTATTAGTTAAATATCCTTTTGAGCTTTTTTGATTTATGTTATCTCCTTTGGATTGATTATATAATAGCACTTCATTTTTTATTTGTCAATACATCTATTCGTTTTTTTTTAAATAAATTATATATATTATTTTTATGCATTTATTGTCAGAATATTCAGTTTTTATTCTTAAAATAAAATTTCCACACTTATATATAATATAGAGGGACTTTTAATACAGACACTTTCTTGCCATTTCCAGCAGTCCATCAAATCCTTGCTGTGAATCCAGCAATATTGATATAAAAATTCTAAAGATATAATCGATAAATACCATAGGTGTGAAGACATCGTTGAAGACATCTTTTTTGATTTTAGTATCTTTTTTCAGTACTTCCAAAAGGCTCCCCTTTAAATGGGCAAAGTATTCTTCCATCCTTTGATGATTTACTATTTCTTTTGAAGCAACGCTAAATGAATGCATGGAAAAAAACTCGGGGTATTTCTCTCCCCCTTCTTTGATACTCGCAAACAGCCACGATAAACACTCAACAAAGTCCGAAAATTCCAAAGGCTTTTCCGCCATAAAAAATATGTCTTTCCAAATGCTTTCAACCGTTACACTAAGCAGTTCCGATTTCGAAGGAAAATATTTATAAAGGGAGCCTACGGCCACATTGCACTCCGAAGCAACAGCACGCATATTGATAGCCCGGAGACCTTTGTCTTTTACAATTTTTTGACAAACAGCAATAATCGATTCTTTCGAAGGCGCTGCTAAATCCATTCCACTACCTCCAATCTTAAATTATTTCGATTTTATATTACATTCTCCTCTTTTCATTGTCAAATATAGAAAATGCCAGTTTTCCTGATTTTTACTAAGGATTCTGGCATTTCTCTATACTCTGAACAGTATTTCCGGTAATTAGCAGATTTCTGCTCCTGCAGGCATTTCTTTTTCCGGTGTCATCAATGCCAGATTGCCTTCTGCATCTTCTGCACAGAGCAGCATTCCTTCTGATAACACACCTGCTAATTTTGCAGGTTTTAAATTTACAAGTACCATAACTTTTTTTCCGACCATTTCTTCTGCTGTGTAATGCGCCTTTATTCCAGATACAATCTGTTTTACCTGACTTCCAATTTTTACCTGAGAACAAAGAAGTTTTCTGGATTTTTTCACTTCTTCACAAGCGATGATTTCTCCTACCTGGAATTGCATCGCACCAAACTGTTCGAA
>CASERA010000074.1 GCA_949290175.1 uncultured Ruminococcus sp. | reverse complement strand
TTTTGAATACGCTGATTGAAAAAATCGTTGTCCATGAAGCGGTCAAGGGCGAGGACGGAAGCCGGGAACAGGAGGTAGAAATCTTCTACCGCTTTATCGGCAAAATTGATTGAATGACACCAATATCTTTTTCACTATGTGAAACCGGAAAGACATATCCTGATATTGTGAGTGTTGTAAAAATAAGCGACTTATATTACATCAGCCTTGACCATCTTCTAAAGGAGGAAAAGCCTATGTCAAACTATCTGAATTACCTTGAAGAAAGTACAAACACTGTAAAAAGCAAAAATAAGCTATCCCTGATAATTTTAATTGTCGTATATCTGGGGATTTGGGCGGTTTCACTCATTTCGTTCTGGTTTTTTAACAGTGGCTCAGACGCCCAGGGTTACAGCATTATGTATTTGTGGATATTGCTCCCCGTAACTACCTTCATTGTTTCTCTGATAATCGGAAAGAATAATTACTGGGGACATAAGAAATGGTTCGTTACGATTGGTTTCGGACTTATGTATATGCTTGCGGAGTATGGAACTTTCAGCGCAGCCAATATGGTTACATTAAAAAAAATCAATTCGCCGGAATTTATAATGATACCAATGGGTGCAATTATTTCCTTGATTGGAATGGGAATAGGCGTTGGTATTCGCTATGTGAGTTCGCAAATAAAAAAGAAAGAGAATAAGCACCTATGAAAAAAGTAGTGTTATCAATAAGTGTGGTTGCTGTAATTATTTTAGTTGGAGTAATTATTGGATGGAATAGTTTTTCTGACTACTCTACCACGTTTTCTCTTATGAAGTTCGAATCACGTCACTCCGTTTTTTATTGAGTACCACAAAGCTCGATAGTCCGGTTTTAATTGTTTTGGCTTTCCACTTGCCAGTTCTGATATCTTTATAACTAGAGGCGATATAGTAATGTGATTTCTCAGAGTAAACATTCTATTCTTCAAACATAAATTCAATAATTCCCTGAATATGAAATTTTAATGTATCAAATGCAGGCACAGGTAATTCCTCTTTTGAATACAATAAAGGTAATTCTGTACATCCCATTATAACGGCTTCAATACTATTCTCCGATATTAAACGTTGAATAATTTTATCTATCTCGTTTTTTGAAATTTCATTGACAATGCCAAATTCCAGTTCTTCTGCAATTATTTTATCAATAAACGCCCGTTCGCTTTCATTTGGAACTACTACATCAACACCATTTTCCGTAAATTTTCTTTTAAAATATGGCTGTTCCATAGTAAATCCTGTGCCTAACCAAGCCACTCTTTGTAATCTTTTAGCCTTAACTGCCTGATATGTAGGTTCAACTATGCTGAGCAATGGGATATTTGCTTTTTCCTCGAGGCAATCAAAAACAACATGAGGCGTATTGGAAGCCAAAACAGCAAAGTCCACTCCTGCTTTTTCAAGATTATAAATTCCTTGTAATAAATAGTTTGCTAAATCTTCATATTGTTGTGTTTTACAATAACCCAGCATCTCATACATATTAACAGTCTCTATCGTTAGTGCCGGAAAATAACCGTTTTTATCTTTTTTCTTAAATTCAGCCGCTATTTCTTTATAATATAGCAATGTTGATTCAGGTCCCATCCCGCCAAGTATACCCAGTTTTTTCATAGTAATCCTCCTTTATGAATTTCCAACGATACAATTCAGATGTTATGTTTCCTGTACATTAAAATTACTGCCAAAACTACGCTAATTGGTGTCATTATAAAAACAAAGTTATATATGTTTCAATTATACTACCCAGATATGAGAATGCCACTTTAATTTATAGAACTTTTATTCGTGTTCAATACTGATAAAACATTCCTGAAAGCAGAGTATGAAGCATTTTTTAGAGAATCGTAATACGTTTAGCTAAAATCATTTTATTATCCCGCTCAGCTCTTGATTTACGGACACTTCCAAACTGCAGCCGGTGAACGGAAATGAAAGGAACCGAATGAAGTATACTGGGTAGGCGACTGCATGGAGGTATTTGTAAGCGGTAAGTGGAACCCGCGCAGCAATGGTATCTTGTGGGTACCCGCAGCCCGTTCGAGCTGCCTTTATTGCTGTTCCAAAAGTCTTGAAGTCGTATTTTGGTATTGGTCTTTTAGCCATATTCATTCACCCAGTTACATTTTACTATTCATCTTTTCTCTTGGATATATCTACACAGTACCTATCATTAGCCAAACTCTAGCCAAAATAACTCCTAATATTCATAGCTTGTTTGATTGTTGATGATGAAAAAGAAATGCAAAAAATCATCGTAGACTTTATGGAACATGGAGGACACACTTGTATCACTGCCGACGATGGTATAGAGACAATTACATTATTGAAGAACAATCCAGTTGATTTCGTTATTCTTGATATTATGATGCCGCATTTAGATGGTTTTACAGTGTGCAGATTAGTAAGGGAGATGTATAATGTTCCAATTATTTTTTTAACTGCTAAAAGTACTGATACCGATAAACTTAAGGGCTATGAATACGGGGCTGATGATTATATTGCCATTACAAATAAGAAGTTTTATTTTACCTATTTGGCTTATTCTGTTTTTAGGAACAGAATATATCAAAGACTTATATCTACGCCGAATTATTACGAAACATATTATGTCTATTACGGCGACGGCAAAAGAAATTGCTAATCTGAATTTTAATGTCAAATGTCAGGTTACCTCGGATGATGAAATAGGGACTTTAGCAAATTATTTGAATAAACTGTCATCTAATCTTGAGGAAGCACTTAATAATTTAGAATGTGCGAATATACAGTTACAAAAAGATGTTCAGCATGAAAGAGTATTACTACAACGGCGAAAAGAGCTTGTTGACTTATTATCCCATGAAATGAAAACTTCGCTTGGACTTATTTCTGCATATATAGCAGGACTAAAAATTGAAACAAATAAAAACAAACGAGAGGAATATATGGCAGCTATTCTGTTTGCTACTGAACGAATGAATGATATGATTGTTTCTTTAATAACTGTATAAGGATTACAAAGGTTCGGGATAGACGGAACGAATAAAAATAGAACATAAAAACACAGTTATTGACATGAAAATGATATTTATATCCGTTTTTGACAGGTAATATAAATGGAGAAAATGAATATTAAGTAGAAACTGTGTGAAGGAGGAAACATGAATCAGATTCGATATATAGATAAAAAGGGAACCTTTTCGATTTCTAATCCGGAGAATTACAGTTATTTGTATTTTCCAATCGCCGGTGAAGGAGGGATTAAAAGCTCCCTCACCCCTAATTTAGGGGGAGATACTAAGATGAATCAAAATGCATTTATTTTGGAACCGGTGAGTTCGGAGAATTTGCATAATAATCGCTCAACACGAAATTTCTGGTGTTGTATTGAAGGGGCAGGAATATGGTCAGCAGTGGGACAGTCCGCAGAGCAGGAAGCGGATAAGTTTACAGAGAAACAGGAGAAAAGCGAACTTACGGCTGGTTTGATGTGGCAGAAAATAATGCGCCGGTCCACGAAATATCAGTTGGAAGCAAATGTAACTTCTTTTGTTCCGCTTAAGCATAATGTGGAAGTGATGAGTGTTGAAATTACGAATATAGGAGAAGAGAACATATGTCTGATTCCAATTGCTGCAGTTCCGATATATGGAAGAAGTGCAGATAATATTCGAGATCACAGGCATGTGACATCTCTCTTGCATCGGATTCGTACAACTGATCACTGTGTATATGTGCATCCCACATTATCCTTTGACGAAAGAGGACATCAGGTAAATCAGTTAACATACTTTGTGGGTGGTATTTCAGGTACGGGGGAGAAACCGGAGGGGTTTTATCCGGTAACGGAAGAATTTATTGGTGAGGGCGGACTTTTTACAAGACCTAAAGCATTGCTCTTCGATAGGAAGCCGGTTATGTCGGGAAGTATGATTGAGGGAAAGGAAGCAATGGGAGGAATCCGTTTCTCAAAAGAAAAACTAGAGCCGGGACAGAGCGTCAGTTACACTATCTTCATAGGAGCGACAGAACAGGAAGAAGAAATTGCAGAAGTGATTCAAGCACTGAGAAGTAAAGAGCTGGTTCGTGAGAAAAAGGAACAGGTAGAAAATTACTGGCAAAATGAGGTTAATGTACATTTTCATACAGGCAGTGAGGAGTTTGATAATTATATGCGCTGGGTAAGTTTTCAGCCATTTTTAAGAAGGCTTTTTGGTTGTTCTTTCCTTCCATATCACGATTACGGAAAAGGCGGCAGAGGATGGAGAGATCTCTGGCAGGATTGTCTGGCTCTTCTTATGATGAATCCTTCTGGTGTACGTCAAATGATTCTCGATAATTATGGCGGAGTCCGAGTTGATGGAACTAATGCTACGATTATCGGGGAAAGACAAGGAGAATTTATTGCAGATCGGAATAATATTACGCGTGTATGGATGGATCATGGTGTTTGGCCATTTTTGACAACGAAGCTTTATATGGATCAGACTGGGGATGTGGACCTGTTGAATCAGCAGGTTTCGTATTTTAAGGATCGGCAGGTAAAGAGAGGAACTGCCGTGGATGAAGTATGGGATGACGACTACGGAAAGCAGCAAAAGGATATTGATGGAAACATTTATACAGGTACGGTTTTAGAGCATCTTCTGTTACAGCATTTGTGTGCATTTTATGAAGTTGGTGAACATAATCATATTCGACTGCGCGGAGCAGATTGGAATGATGCACTGGATATGGCAGAGGAGAGAGGAGAAAGTGTTGCATTTAGTTGTGCATATGCAGGAAATCTAAGGCAGTTGGCAAAATATATCCGTTTATTAAAGGAAGAGTATGCACAAGAAAAGGTTCTGTTAATGGAGGAACTTATAGAGCTCATTCAAACAGAAGCATCTGTTTATGATGATATTGATAAAAAACATATGATTCTAAGTCATTTTACAGAAAAATGCCGGCATCAGATTAGTGGAAAAAAAGCTTTTTTGGATACTGAAACACTGGCACAGGCGTTAGAGGAAAAAGCAGATTGGATGATGCAGCATATTAGGGAAAGTGAATGGGTATCAGATCGCGAAGGAAATGGTTGGTTTAATAGCTATTATGACAATCATGGAAGAAAAGTAGAGGGAGAATTTGATACAGGTATCCGAATGATGCTGACTGGTCAGGTATTTGCACTGATGAGTGAAACTGCAGATGCTATGCAGAGGAAACAGATTTGTAAAAGTGTGAAAAAGTATCTGTATGAAGAAAAGGTTGGTGGATATCGAATCAATACCAATTTTCATGAAGAAAAGTTTGACATGGGACGTATGTTTGGATTTGCATATGGAGAAAAAGAAAATGGTGCAGTATTCTCTCATATGACTGTGATGTATGCAAATGCACTTTATCAGAATGGATTTGTGCAGGAAGGCTATCAGGCTCTTCAGACATTGGCAGACACATCTATGAACTTTGAGGTTAGTCGGATGTATCCGGGAATTCCGGAATATTTCAATAACGAAGGACGGGGGATGTATAGCTATTTGACAGGGGCGGCGAGCTGGTATCTTCTGACAATGATTACGGAAGTCTTTGGAGTAAAAGGTGAGGCAGGTAATCTGGTGTTGGAGCCAAAGATTGTGAAGGAACAGTTTGATGAAAATGGAGAAGCACGGATCAAACTGGATTTTGCAGGAAAGCACTTTCAGATTATATACCAAAATCCATCAGGAAAGGATTATGGTGCATATCGAATTGGACAGATATTGAGGACGGTACCGGCCGTGATTTCTAAGGATAGAAAACGGATAAGCATCGAAAAGAATCTCATCCGACAGATGGATGATGGAATACATACCATAACTATAATATTAGAATAATAGGGGGAAGATATATGCAATATGGATATTTCAATGAAGAAAAGAAGGAATATGTGATTACGAGACCGGATACACCGGCACCCTGGGCTAATTATCTGGGTTCTCCGGAATATGGTGCTATTATTTCGAACAATGCGGGAGGCTATAGCTTTGCAAAATCAGGTGCAAATGGAAGAATTTTGCGTTATATTTTCAATAGTTTTGACCAGCCTGGACGATATATCTATCTTCGAGATCAGGCGAATGGAGATTACTGGTCTGCTTCCTGGCAGCCGGTTGGAAAGGATTTGGAAACCTATCACAGTGAATGTTGCCATGGAACAGCATATACAAGGATGCTTGCGGAGTATAGTGGAATCCATTCTGAGGTAAGATATTACGTACCTTTAAACCAGTCTTATGAGGTGTGGAATGTAAAGATTGCGAACCATTCAGATGAGGAACGTGAGATTTGTATTACAGGATATGCAGAATTTACCAATAATAGCAATTATGAGCAAGATCAGGTGAATCTTCAGTATTCCCAGTTTATTACAAGAACAAGTTTTCAGGAGAATCGAATTCGTCAGACCATTCATGGAAATTTAGATGGATTGGAAGAGGGAAAGGATGTAGACGATAAGATTGTGATTGACCGATTTTTTGGAATGGCAGGGGCACCGGTTACGTCTTATTGCGGAGACAAAGAGAAGTTTATCGGACGCTATCGTGGCTATGGGAATCCGGAAGGGGTTGAAAAAGGCAGACTGAGTGGGGAAATGAACTATAATGGCAATGGATGTGGTGCACTATCTACAGTAATCCGTCTGGCACCGGGTGAGGAGAAGCAGATCGCATTTGTTCTGGGAATGAAGTATGAAGCAGAGGCGGCTCATATTGTTGAGGCATACCAGGATACAAAAGTGGTTTGTGATGCACAGTTAGAAGAACTGAGAACGTATTGGCATGAGAAACTTTCTCATTTTCAAGTAAAAACACCAAGTTTGGAATTTGATACGATGATCAATACATGGAATGCATATAATTGCTTTATGACTTTTATCTGGTCGCGTGCGGCCTCTTTCATTTATTGCGGATTACGAAATGGATATGGATATCGTGATACGGTACAGGATATTCAGGGAATTATTCATCTGGATCCGGATATGGCAGTAGAGAAAATTCGGTTCATGCTTTCCGCACAGGTAGATAATGGTGGAGGTCTCCCTCTGGTAAAATTTACACATAATCCAGGGCATGAGAATACTCCGGATGATCCGGCCTATGTACAGGAAACAGGGCATCCTGCATATCGTGCTGATGATGCATTGTGGCTGTTTCCGACTGTATACAAATATATCGCAGAATCGGGAAATATGGAGTTTATAGATGAGGTAATTCCATTTGCTAATCAAGGGGAAGGAACAGTATATGAGCATCTGAAGCGTGCAGTGGAATTTTCCATGAATCATTTGGGAATACATGGGATGCCGGCAGGATTATATGCAGACTGGAATGATTGCTTAAGACTTGGCAAGAATGGAGAATCTACTTTTGTGGCGATGCAGTTCTATTATGCAATGACGATTTTAAGAAAATTTGCAGAGTATAAAAATGATACAGAGTATCAAAGCTATCTGGAAGAGTGCCAGAATTCTTTGGGACAGAAAATCGAGGAGTTTTGCTGGAATGAGGATCGCTTTATTCGTGGTTTTACCGAGAATGGAGAAATCATTGGAAATCGGAATGATCCAGAAGCGAATATGTGGCTCAATCCGCAGAGCTGGAGTGTTATCAGTGGTTACGCATCTCCTGAACAGGCAGAGCTTGCATTAGACAATGTATTCGAAAAACTGAATACGGAATATGGTGCCATTCTTATGGATCCCCCATATCATGAACATGCATTTGAAGGGGCACTGGCAGTGATATATAATGCAGGAACAAAGGAAAACGCCGGGATTTTTTCACAATCACAAGGCTGGATTATTTTGGCAGAAGCATTGCGAGGACATGGAGAACGTGCATTTACTTACTTTATGGACAATGCACCTTCAGCACAGAATGATCGTGCGGAAATCCGGGTTTTAGAGCCATATTGCTATGGTCAGTTTACCGAAGGAAAGGCAAGTCCAAAATTTGGACGATCTCATGTACATTGGTTGACAGGAACTGCATCTACTGTCATGGTAGGGTGTGTGGAAGGAATTCTTGGAATGCGTCCGGATTTCTATGGATTAAAAATTTCTCCATCCATTCCAAAGGAATGGGAAGCGTTTGAAATTGAGAAAGATTTTCGTGGAAAACATTTGCATATTCAGGTAGAAAATCCAAATCATGTAGAAAGCGGATGCAAAGAATTGATTGTCAATGGTAAGAAGCTGGAAGGTGATTATATTCCAGAGAATATATTGACTGAACGAACAGAAATTAAATATATTATGTCATAATAAAAATGAAGAATGCCGGGACTGTTAAAGAAGTGACAGTACCCGGCTTATTGATGGTATATAGGATGTAAAGGAAAAGAAACGAAATGAAGAATTTGGTATTAGATAAAAAAGAATATCAGGCTGCAGCAAGGCAGATGGCAGCAGAAGGATGTGTATTGTTAAAGAATGATGAAAAGGCTCTGCCGCTTCGAAAAGGAGATCATGTTGCAGTTTTCGGGCGGTGTGCATTTCACTATTATAAGAGTGGACTGGGTTCAGGAGGACTCGTGAATACAAGTTATGTAGTCAGCATTTTGGATGCTCTAAAAGGTGAAGAAAACATACATATCAATGAACAATTGCCGGCCATTTATGAGGAATGGATTCAGCAGAATCCAATTGACAGAGGAAATGGATGGGGGTCGATTCCCTGGTCACAGAAGGAGATGCCGATTACACAGGAGATGGTAGATATTGCAGCAAAATCCGATGTATCTCTTGTGATAATTGGGCGTACTGCAGGAGAAGATCAGGATAATTCTGTCGAAGAGGGAAGTTATTTATTAACGAAGTGTGAGAGGGAACTGATTCAACATGTAAGTGAGGTATGCAAACGGACAGTTGTACTTTTAAATACAGGCAACATTATGGATATGAAATGGGTAGAGGAATACAATCCGGCAGCAGTGTTGTATGTCTGGCAAGGCGGGCAGGAAGGTGGCAATGGTGTTCTGGATGTCTTGAACGGAGTAGTAAATCCATGTGGCAGACTGACGGATACCATCGCATATGATATACAGGATTATCCAAGTACGGCTCATTTTGG
>CASERA010000073.1 GCA_949290175.1 uncultured Ruminococcus sp. | reverse complement strand
GAACAACCGTGTTACAGGGTGGCTGACCTCTATTCTACATAGAATGGGGGTGGTGCTGATGGACAAGAAACCGTTTGATTTTAAAGATTTGATGGCTTTTGGAATGTTCATTCTTGCATTGCTGACATTCGTATTTACGTTTATCAGATAATGTTTTAAAGCATAGAAAAACCACCCCGGAACTTTGGCGAGTGATGAGGTGGCAATTCTATGTTATCCTTTGTTATTTGGTCAACCCCTTGTGGGCGGTTGTTCCTTTTGTATCTTCAATATAGCATATCTGAATCAATTCTGCAAGGTGATAGATTACATTTTACATATCCTAAGAATATCCCGGCACTTTCGGCAGCCTAAAAAAGAGCATGGTTATATTTGTAATGCCCTAAAAGAGTATCAAGACATTTTGGACACCCTAAAAAGAGAGCATTCCGACATTTCCCACATCCTAAAAGAGTATCCTTCATTATCTGAGTTCCTAAAAGAGATTATTCAGAGTCACGTTCCATAGTTTCGTTGACAGAGCGAATAATAAAAGCATTTACACTTTCACCATGTTTTTGTGCATGTTCTTTAATTACTTCTTTTTGTCCTTTTGGGAAAGTAACGTTGATTCTGTCATAGTTGTTTTTGACATATTTATTAACTGCTTTTTGCTGCGCCTTGCTAGTTTTTGCTTCTTCTGGCATATAGTCACCTTCTTCCGTGAGATTTCAAAATAGATATAATTTTTCTATGATACATCAATTATACACCAAAAATCTATTGATGTAAATATAAAATATCAACAAATATATTGGTGTAAATATAGTTAAAACACTAATAGACTATTGGTGTAAATATATGTACAATAAGACCATAAGATAAAGCGAGGCAAACGAACAGCCCGAAAAAGCTGCTAAGCTGAAGGCCATATACTTGTGATCGGTCGGAAGGATGCGGAAATAGTTAAGAAGATGCTTCAGCCGGATGCCTACAGTATCTTAAAGAAGGAGGAAGATCAATGAAATACAATTTGAAATCAATCATGTTAAGAGCATGGAAGAACCACAGAGAATATAAAGAACTTTCTTTTGCTGAGTGCTTGCACAGAGCATGGATCATGGCAAAAGCGGAAAGTATCAACGCTGAACGCATTGAGAGAGCGAAAGCGGCAGCAGGCGTTGAGGAAGTTACAAAAACATGGAGTGAGTGGAAGAAAGCCGGATATGAGGTGATACACGGTAGTAAAGCATTGTTTGGAACAGAGCTAATCTGGGGGAGCAAAGGAGACGGAGCAATCTATAAAGCGAGATTTTTCGGCCAGTCACAAGTACAGGAGGTAACAGCATGAGAAAGTTAAGAGAATGGATGAACCGAAAGAAAAGAGCGAAACACTTCAAAATGTATCAGCTTGAGCCGGTTTCAAATGTGGTCCGGATTCAGCCAGACATACAGGTGATTTCAGTTGAAAGATAAGAAAAAGCCCATACAAGTGCGGCAACACTGTATGAGCAAATAACCCAGTACGAGGGGTTAAGCAGAGTATAACACGCCTGCTGCCCCTTTTCAAGAGAAAGGATTGATACCATTGGAAAAGAAAACCATGAACTTATACGAGAAAATTAAGAGAGAAAACGTAGTAATACCGCCATCATTCGATTTAACGGTAATGCAGTTGTTTGACTTACAGGATAATGTACCTGATAAGTACGATAAGATTTGTTCGGCGTTTAAGTTTGGATACATACAAGGACAGAGAGCATTAAAAGTAAACAGGAATAAGGAAGTACGAAACGATCAGTTACTTCAATTATTATCGCAGTTGGATTCTAGTGATTATGCCATAAAACGTCAGATCACAGCAATCTTATACAGATATCTGGAGAAACGGGACAGACTGCCAGTAAATCCAGAACGGCAGTATGATCGCAAGCAATCCATTATGGAAACGGTTGATAAGATAGAGAACCAAGAGTATAAGGATTGGAAAAACAGTATTCTGGACAGTGCAACGGAGAAAACTAAAAGATTTACAGAGCGTGTTCTACTCTTGATAGAACAATGCCTAATGGATGAAAAAGAGGGAAAATGAATGGATAAAGGAAAAGTATTCGAGAGGTTAATGCTTCTTGCAAGGAAAAACAGTTTACAGGTTCAGTTCTTGCCACTTCAAGCGAGTTACGGACGCATATATAACAATAGAATCGGCATTGCGAATAATATGAGCATAGAACAGATCAATCATACATTAGCACATGAACTTGCGCATGCATATCTCCATTATGACAAAGGGGATATTACGGAAGGCACGGGAGGCTATGCGGAACAAGCGGAAAGAACGGCAAAAATGTTACTTGATTTTGCAACTGTATAGCTTGGTTTACTCAAATGTGAGATAAATCCGAAGATATGGAACGCTCTGGTGTGCTACCAATACTACCAGAGTATGAAATAACTGCCCTCTCCGGAAAGATGTGCCAACATCAGAACCGGAGCGGCAGCAGGAAGAGAGGTGAGAAAGATTGTATTGTGTAATTCAAGAGATCCAGAAGAAAAAGCAGTTTGGGATTTGCACAGTTGATTATTATGACCTTGCTACAGAATGGTTTTGCCTGTATGACTGGGGAAATAGCAAAATAGAGACTGCTGCCAAAGAGCCGAATTGTTCAGAAGAAGAGATTTACACGTTGATTGAGAAGAAGCTAGAGCCGATACAGGAACAGATCATAGAAGAATTTAAGCAGACAGAAGAATACAAGACGCATGAAAAGCATGAAAAGATCACAACTTTGCACGCTGCCAGAAAAGTAGAATTTAATGCGGCTGTTTATCTGGTGCAGGGAATAGAAAGGCAAAAACTTAAGGAAATTGGAGTTTTGCTGGAGGAGACTCATCCTCTCGGAAGGCTTTTTGATGTGGACGTTCTGAAAGAAAATCTGGAATCAGTAGGCCGTACGGAGATAGGAGCAACACGGAGAAAGTGTCTGCTTTGTAATGGGGATGCGAAGGTTTGTGGAAGAAGCAGGGCGCATACAGTGCAGGAATTACAGGAGAAAGTGGCATCTATCATTCGTAACTGGGAGGAAAGTCTATAGATATGAACAGAGAAGCAGTAGGAAATGCTGTGAAAAGTCCGGGACTTATGCTTGCCCGTAACATTGGAGCAAAAGCCTGGCAGGCGTTACTGGAAGAAGTTTATACGACACCAAAACCCGGACTTGTGGATTTATATTCTTGTGGTGCCCATAGTGATATGGATATCTCCACATTTGAGAAGAGTGCTAAAGCACTTTATCCTTATTTTGTTCAAATGGCGGTGTTCGGATATGAGATGTGGGAATCCGGGGAGAAGCCATACAGGGGTATCCGGCGATTCGGAATGTTGCATTTCTAGTCCTTAGACAGGGGCTTTCTGAAAAGAAAGACTGGAATCTGATAAAACTTCATACACTGTTTCATCTAATGAGTGAAGTGGAAGATTCCAATATCATTTCAAGACAAAATCCGCAAACCCTTTATCAGGTACATACAGAAGCGAAAGCATTTCTAAAACAGGGGGGAGCATATGCAAAAGATGCGATAGAAAAACTTCAGATTATGGATAAGGATTATATTCGCAGAAATATTAGTGCTGGTGGCTGTGCAGACATTCTTGCAGCTACAATTTTTATAGAATTGTTAGTGAGCACAGAAAATTCTGACTGTGCAGAAAAATGTCAGAGGAGTGAACGTGATGATTTGGGAGGGCAGACCATTTTCAGGAAGAGAACTGGAGAAATTAAAACAGTTTCTTAAAAAGATGGATTTGGAGTATGATGATGGAATCGAATATTCGATTTGTATCCTGAATGATGAATATGAAATTATCGGGACAGGTTCTGTAGATCAGAATGTGATTAAGTGTGTAGCTATTGATCCAAACTATCAGGGACAGGGAAATTCCGCGACCATTTTGACAAGTTTGATTCAGTATGAATTTGAGAAATCAAGAACACATATTTTTATTTATACAAAACCGAAAAATCTTCCAATGTTTGCAGATATGGGCTTTCATACGATTATGCAGACTTCTGACGTGTTATTTATGGAAAACCAGCCTCAGGGATTTGCAAATTTTTTGAAGAATCTTAGAAATGAGACGCCAGAAGATGCACTGGAAAAAGAACGTATGATAGGGGCGATTGTCGCGAACTGTAATCCATTCACCGTTGGGCATCGGTATCTTGTTGAACATGCATCGTCATGTTGTGATTATGTGCATTTATTTGTTCTTTCAGATAATAGGAATTTTTTCTCTGCAAATGACCGTTATCAAATGGTAAAGTTAGGCATACAGGGACTGAATAATGTTATTTTTCATCGTACATCGGATTATATTATTTCAGCAGCTACGTTTCCAACTTATTTCTTTAAAGATCAGATGCAGGGGAAAGAGGCAAATTGTCAGTTGGATTTAGAAATATTTGGTTCAAAAATTGCACCAACACTTGGAATTTCCAGACGGTTTGTTGGTACAGAACCTTTTTGTAAAGTAACGGATTCTTATAATTGTGCAATGAAAAAGATTTTGCCCGCCTATGGAATCGAGGTAGAAGAAATATTAAGAAAAACAAACGGTGAGGCACCTGTCAGTGCATCAGCGGTAAGGAACTACTTAACAAACGGGGAATATCAGAAGGTTAGAACTCTGGTACCAAAGTCTGTATATGAATATCTGATGAATCATTTTAATGCTGACTCGAAAGTCAGGTCGTATATCTCATTTCGTATCAAACCTTGTGACGATCATATGCACGATATACGGGATCAATATGACCGGTATCGCCAGATACGCAAGGATACTGTATGCTTTCTGAATCAGTGTCAGCAGTCCGAACTGCGCGATTCCGAAATCCACAATACAACAGACAATCGCAGCTATGATTTCTTTTCTGGAAATCTGAAATCTGCCCTTGTCAGAACAGGTCCCCTGTTTCTTCATTGTCTTTAATTCTTTCTCCATCTTTGATTCTGTATCACCGCAGATACGCTTTACCATGGCCGCCACCATATTCACTGCCGTTGACACGGCACCCAGTATGATTAGAACAGAAATCAGAGGAGTCATGAATGATGCTCCCACACCGTTCTGCACCATGAACAGAGTCGGGATGCTTTGCTCTGCCGCCTCCGGATTCGTGTAGACGGTCATCAGACCAAGTACAACCATAACCATCATCAGCGTATTGACTACAAATCCGACTCCCATACTCTTTACCGCATCAGTCGGTTTTTCGAAAGATTTTGCATGCTGGACAAACACAGCGATATTGGACAGCTGGAATGTTCCGTAAATGAAAGCCGAATAGAGAGCATCTCCCAACGGTAGCTGTGCAGCCGTCATACTGTCCACTGCTGACATAATTCCGGAGGAACCGGCAATGATATTCGGGATATACACGATTAGCAGTCCCGCGATAATACATATAGACAGTACTGATGCCACCTTCCGAACCAGATCGGTCCCGAATATGGCAACGATAAAAATAAATATTCCTATCAGTAAAGTACAGAGCAGATATGGCAGCCCGGTCAGCGTGCTCAGTGTCGCCCCTCCGGTGGCAAAGGCAACGGCGGGTGCTACACACATTACGCAGATATACAGCACCTCGAACAGATTCGAAAAGACGGGTGCGAACTTTCCGTAAAATGCATCGTTATAGGAACGGTAGTCATAGACTTCATGTTTTCTCGCAAACCTCAGACTGTATGCAAAAAATACCGTGTTGTACAGCATGGCAAGTGCGGGCATAATCAGGCACCAGATTCCGTATCTCACATAGTAACTGTAGATTTGTGCTCCGGAGGCGAAACCTCCTCCGAAATGGGTCGTAAACCAGACGAATGACACGCCAAGAATAATGGCGCCTGTTTTATTTTTTTTCATAAGTATCTTTTCTCACTCTCTCTTTTAGTATGTTCATTGCGTCTTCCAGCATTTTTTCGGTCACTTTATAAGGATAATGTGCCACGTCCGACATGTCCGGGATGCGATTCATACACTCTTTCCACTGTCCTTCTGTGATCTCAATATCATCCAGTGATGTAGGAAGACCGATGGCACGGTTCAGATCATAAATTTTTTCGAACTCATCATACTGCTGGTCCACAAGGAGTGCCAGCAGAACGCCGAATCCCACTACTTCTCCGTGAAGATGCCGCTTCTCGATTACGGGATAAGAGGTCATCGCATAGAAGACAGCATGGGCCAGGCCGCTGTTATAGTCCGGTGTAAAGTCTTTGGTCAGGAAAATAGACGCAATACCCGTAGTCACCACAATCGCCAAAACCACCTGTTCTACCTCATATGTGCACAGCCTCTGCTTATGATCTGCGAATGCCTGCGGGCCATAGTCGATCAGTGGGTCTCTGCACATGCGGCTGACTGCCATGCCCAGAGAGGTGAAATGCTCCAGTTGCTCGTCTCTGGAAGAGATGGTGGCCTCATAGTATTTCGCATAGGTGTCACCGATTCCCGCCCACATGTACTGGCTGGGCGCTTTCGCAATGATCTCCGTATCAATAAACGCATGCATTGCAGGCCGCACAAAAAAGTGGGGCTTCAGAAATGTGC
Source organism: uncultured Ruminococcus sp. (assembly GCA_949290175.1). Lineage (GTDB taxonomy): Bacteria > Bacillota > Clostridia > Lachnospirales > Lachnospiraceae > Mediterraneibacter. The sequence continues at coordinate 6,835 of CASERA010000073.1, read as the reverse complement.
CATCCTCATTGTACATGATCGAAACTGACGTACATGCAGAGCAGTTGGACGCAATGGTCGGAAATGTAAAGACAGGCTTATCGTCCGTGATACACAGACATTTCACTGTATCCAGAGTTTTGCCGCCGCCCACACCGAATACCATATCCGCTTCCTGGTATGATGGCATCGTGCGCAGCCTCTCTACAGTCGCATACGTGCAGTTTTCACCGAACAATTCTTTTCCTATAATCTCAAGATTCGTCCGCTCCACATAATACTTAATCTTGTCATATGCAGCGGCCAGCGCTTTCTCACCGCCGATTACAAGTACTTTTTTGCCGTAAGATTCACATACCGGTCCAATCTTATCGTAGATCTTGTCGCCAATGGAATAGTTCGGCAGATGAACTTCATAGTTTTTAAGTTTCATAGTTGGTGTCTCCTTTCATTCACGGGACTCAGGTTTCAAAAAAATGCCCCATGACATAGAAAAAGCCCTTGTCCCACACAAATTATATTGCAGGGACAAGAGCTGTCTTTCGATCAAAAACTCCTGCGGTGCCACCCGGCTTGACGTATCTTAATACATCCTCTCATGCATACAATCATATGCTTTCTTTGATAACGAAGTTAAATCTCCGGCTTGCCTACTGTACTTTTCAACTCGCCCTCAGAAGCCCATTCACTTCAGAACTAACATACTGCAATTCCACCGCCTGCAGCTCTCTGTAAAGCATTTCTGAAGTTACTTGCTCTTCTTCAATGGTTTGGTAAAACTTTACCATGCAAAAGTGGAAATGTCAATGCTTATAAAAGTCTATTGTGTCCACACCCATATACTCTTCCTGTATATATTTTGCCAAACGTTTCTGCTAAAGATATATCTTCCGGAGTGTACCGTCAATAGAGCTTAATATTCTTTTCGCAGAACATCATCTGCTGTAACATTCTCAATAGTTTTTATGTTGCACTATTTTTTTGAAGGTTATAATACCAAAGCCTTATCAAGCATAAATTGGAAAAAAGGAATAGGTAATATTAGAGGGAGATATATGTACAAAAAACTTATAGCGATATGGTGAAAGATGGATATTTCCGTTGGGGGAGGATGTTGTACTGCACTTTTAATAAAAAAATAAAATAATAGAACTAATTTTAGGTGAATAGAGAGAAATTAAGGTGAAAAATTATAATAAAAAAATAAAAATAATTAAAAAAGAATAAAAATATCATTCACATTATAGTAAATTATTGCTATACTAAGGTAGTTCACTAAAGTATGTCTGGAGAAAAGGAGGTTGAATCAAATGATAACTTTTATTATCGGACTCGTGATTCTTTTTGTAGGAGCCGCACTCTACGGAAAGTTCTGCGAGAAAGTATTTGGTCCTGACGACAGGAAGACTCCTGCCTATACAAAACAGGACGGCGTTGATTATGTACCAATGAAGGAGTGGAAGAACAGTCTGATTAACCTGTTGAATATCGCAGGTACAGGACCGATTCTTGGACCAATCCAGGGAATCCTGTTCGGACCTATCGCATTTATTACAATCCCGATCGGTAATATCATTGGCGGAGCGATGCACGATTATTTTTCCGGAATGATCTGCCTGCGTGACGGGGGAACGCAGATGCCGGATATGATTCGCAAATACAGCAACAAGGGTGTTTACGCATTTTACCAGGTCTTCTGCAGTCTGTTGCTTCTGCTTGTAGGTGCCGTATTTATTTACACGCCTGGAGATATTGTGGCGACGCAGGTATTCGGGTTTGATGGAGCTGTTTCATCTGTATCTACATGGGTGATCTACGGTGTGATCTTCCTGTACTATCTGATCGCAGCGGTGTTCCCGATTGATGCCATCATCGGACGAATCTATCCGATTTTTGGTGCAATCCTTCTGTTTTCTGCACTGGGAGTATTTGTCGAACTGTTCGTACACGGCTATCCGCTTATTGAAATCTGGGACAGCTGGAATACTACAGTGTTTGCATACGGCGATTACTTTAATGCAAACCACTTTGTACCGATTTTCTTCATCACGGTAGCCTGTGGTATTCTCTCAGGATTCCATTCAACACAGACAGCGATTATTTCCCGCACAATGAAGAGCGAGCGTCAGGGTCGTATGACATTCTACAATATGATGATTGTAGAGGGATTCATCGCTATGGTATGGGCAGCAGGCGCTATGGGCGTTTACAATCTGGGACTTCAGACTGCTGACGCTTCCCTTGCAACAGCAACGATTGGTGTTGTATGTAAGCATGTCCTTGGACCGGTTGGGGGCATCATCGCACTGTTAGGTGTTATCGTACTTCCGATTACATCAGGGGATACGGCACTTCGTTCTCTCCGTCTGGCTATCGCAGATGCATTGCATCTTGATCAGAAAGCGGCGGGCAAGAGACTGGGACTTTCGGCTATTATCTTTGTACTGGTTGCAGTAATCCTCGTATTCGCGAAGAGCAATGCAGACGGATTCAACATTCTGTGGAGATACTTCGCATGGTCAAACCAGAGTCTGTCTCTGTTTGCATTCCTTGCGATTACAGTTTGGATGTTTGAGACAGGAAGGGGCAAGTTTGTGTGGATGCCTTTGATTCCTGGTGCATGGTATACATTTGTTACGGTTACATATATTGTAAACGCAAAAATTGGTTTCAACATACCGTGGACAGCTGCTTATGTGATTGGTGCAATCGCAGCAATCGCTTATGTATGCCTGCTCTTATGGTATGGTAAGAAACGTGCAGCAATGAAAGCCAAAAAGAATGAAAAATAGAAATAGTCTTATCTGAGATTAAACAGCCTGTCCCTCCCAGGGAATTCATCGTTCTCCTTGTAAACGTGAGCCCCTGCGTCGGAACAGGCTGTTCTTCTGCGCTTAGATTGCGTTTATATTTATGGTAATTCCCATAATTCTCCTATATTTCTTCGATTGAACCCTAGAAATCTTGCAGAAGTGTGTTATAATAGCCACTAAGAGTAAATAAGACGATAGAAGGAGTTATTGGGTATGGATTTAGTAACAGTACGTGAACTATTTAAAAATAGAGAAGCATATCTGAATAAAAAAGTAACAGTTGGCGGTTGGATTCGCAGTATTCGTGATTCTAAAACATTTGGATTTATTGTGGTAAATGACGGTTCTTATTTTGAAACACTTCAAATTGTTTACCACGATAAAATGGAGAATTTCGATGAAATCTCAAAACAAAATGTGGGAGCTGCAATTGTGGTAACGGGAACACTGGTTGCCACACCACAGGCAAAACAGCCATTTGAGATTCAGGCGGATGAAGTAACAGTAGAAGGGGCTTCTGCACCGGATTATCCACTTCAGAAAAAACGCCACAGCTTTGAATATTTGAGAACAATTTCTCATCTCCGTCCAAGAACGAACACATTCCAGGCAGTTTTCAGAGTTCGTTCCATGATTGCATACGCGATTCACCAGTTCTTCCAGGAGAGAGGATTTGTATATGTGCATACTCCTCTGATTACAGGAAGTGACTGTGAGGGTGCAGGCGAGATGTTCCAGGTTACAACTCTGGATATGAAGGATGTGCCGAAAAATGAGGATGGAAGCATCGATTACAGCAGGGATTTCTTTGGGAAGGAGACAAATCTGACTGTAAGCGGGCAGTTGAATGGTGAAACATTTGCACAGGCATTCAGAAGCATTTATACATTCGGACCAACATTCCGTGCAGAAAATTCCAATACAACAAGACATGCGGCTGAGTTTTGGATGATAGAGCCGGAGATTGCATTTGCCGATTTAGAAGATAATATGGATCTTGCAGAAGCGATGTTGAAGTATGTGATTTCCTATGTTTTGGAACATGCACCGGAAGAGATGAATTTCTTCAATTCATTTGTGGACAAGGGACTGCTTGACAGATTGAATAATGTGGTAAATTCTGATTTCGCAAGAGTGACTTATACAGAGGCAGTAGAAATTCTGCAAAAGAATAACGATAAATTCGAATATAAAGTCTCATGGGGAACAGATTTGCAGACAGAACATGAGCGTTATCTAACAGAAGAAATTTACAAACGCCCGGTATTTGTGACAGATTATCCGAAGGAAATTAAAGCGTTTTATATGAAACAGAACGAGGACGGCAAGACTGTCGCAGCAGTAGATTGTCTTGTGCCGGGAATTGGAGAGATTATCGGAGGAAGCCAGAGAGAGGATGATTTCGAGAAACTTCGTGCAAGAATGGCAGAGATGAATTTGAATGAAGAAGATTATAAGTTCTATCTGGATTTGAGAAGATATGGTTCGACAAGACATGCAGGATTTGGACTTGGATTTGAACGATGCGTAATGTACCTGACAGGTATGTCTAATATCCGCGACGTAATCCCATTCCCAAGAACTGTAAATAACTGCGAATTATAAAAATAATATTCCAGGTTACAACTAAAAGAGGGTGTCCCAAAAGCACAGGTGCTTTTGAGCCACCCTCTTTCATGATACGGTTATGGAAGGGAGAGTACCAATGAGATTTATTCATATTGCGGATGTTCATCTGGGAGCGTCTCCGGACGGAGGAAAAGCATATTCAGAAGTACGTGCAAGAGAACTCTGGGAAACATTTGCAAAAGTAACCGAAAGATGTGAGGCAGAAAAAACGGATTTACTTTTGATAGCAGGTGATTTCTTTCATCGTCAGCCATTGAAAAAGGAGCTGAAGGAAGTAGATTATTATTTTTCAAAACTGACTCATACGCGCGTGGTACTGATTGCGGGAAATCATGATTTTCTGAAACAGGATTCTTATTATCGGACATTTTCGTGGAGCAGGAATGTATTTCCTTTATTCGACGGAAAGACGGAGAGTATCATTTTTGAAGATTTGGAAACAGCAGTCACAGGATTTAGCTATGAGTCAAGAGAGATACGAGAACCTCGGTATGACAGAATCCGGGCAGAGGGGGATGCAAAATATGAGATTCTGCTGGCACATGGAGGAGATGAGAAACATATCCCTTTGCGAAGAGAGTATCTGGAGAAATCGGGATTTGATTATATTGCTCTGGGGCACATCCATAAACCGCAGATTTTGATACCCGGAAAGGCGGCTTATGCGGGAGCGCTGGAGCCGACGGATAAGAACGATACAGGGCAACACGGGTATATCCAGGGAGAGATTACAGAAAAAGGCACAAAAATAGAGTTCGTTCCTTTTGCAAAGAGAAAGTATATTCATCTGATATTTACCACAAATCAGCATATGACCAACGCATCTGTAAAGACTGCACTTGCCAAAGTGACAGAAACCCGGGGAAAAGAAAATCTTTATAAATTTATTTTGAGAGGGTTTCGAGACCCTGAATTGGAATTTGATTTGACACATATGGATACATATGGAAACATTCTGGAGATTCTGGACGAGACAATTCCTGCATATGATTTTGAAAAACTATGGCAGGAGAACAAAGAGAACCTGATAGGAAAATACATTGAGGCATTTCAAGGATGTGAAGAGGGCAGTATAGAATATGAGGCACTCTGCGAAGGAATTCATGCATTGATGGAAAACAGGGAGTAGGAGGGCGGCATGGAAATCAGAGAATTATATATAAAGAATTTTGGGAAATTTTCAGAACAGCGCTTTCTTATTCACGAAGGAATTCATGTTTTTTATGGAGAAAATGAATACGGAAAATCTACAATCTATGCATTCATCAAAGCAATGTTGTTTGGGCTGGAAAGAGGTCGGGGAAAGGCAGCACTGAATGATGAGTTCAGCAGGTTTGAACCCTGGGAGAATCCAAATTATTACGCGGGAGTTATGCGTTTTTCCTGTGGTGGAAGAAATTTTCGTCTGGAGAGAAGGTTTGACAGGTATACAAAAGGTTCCAGTTTAATTTGTGAGGATGACGGTGAAGAACTTTCTGTTGAGCAGGGAGATTTGGATATGCTGCTGGAAGGGATGTCAGCATCATCTTTTGAGAATACAGCCGCAATCGGTCAGTTGACAGCAAAGCCGGGACAGAATCTGGCGGCAGAACTGCAGAATTATGCTGCAAATTACTATGAGACCGGAAGTGGTGGTGTGGACTTTACAGGTGCGGAAGAGGTGCTAAAGAGGAGAAAGAAGGAAACGGAACAGAAATTGAAGCTGCTGACTCAGAAACAGGAAGAAAAAAGGCAGACGATACGACAGAAATGCAGTTATATCGAACAGGAAATTTTCCGACTGGAACAGGAAATGTTGGAGAAACAGGAGCAAAGAGCGGGCATGGAAAGAACAGTGAAACAGTTGTCAGAAGAGTTTCACAGAAAGGATGGAGCAGAAGATTATGGAATCCGTAGTTCTGAAAGAAAAGCTTCGGGAGGCATCCGGAAATTTGTGATTGGTTTAGTATTCGTGTTTTTAGCAGCGATTTTGTCTGCTGCTGGTATTTTTGTCAGCACAAGCATTCCTGTATTATTGTCAGTGTCCTGTCTGATTGTAGGCGCAGGAATGATATTTGCAGGAATTGCGAGCCAAAAAAAACAAAAGCAGAGTCTTGAAAAGGCAGAAAAAGACTACTTAAAAAGGCAGGAAGAAAAGGATATCCGTGAGCAGAGAGTGAAAGCACAGAAAGAAAAGCTTCAGCGGTTGAAATGGGAACTTCAGAGAATCCATGAAGAAAAAAGGGAGAAGCAGGTGCAGCGGGATAATTTAATGGAACAGCTGGAGGAGTTGGAGGAACTGCCGGAAGAAGTAAGAAAGCTGAAGCAGACCTGGAGGGCACTGGAACTGGCAGAACAGACAATGGCAGAAGCAGCCCAGTCAATATCAAAAGGATTTGGAGAGATGCTGAATGCAAGAGCCTCGCAGATACTGG
>CASERA010000072.1 GCA_949290175.1 uncultured Ruminococcus sp. | reverse complement strand
TCGAACAACTGCAGGCCATACATCAGCCCCCTTGGATAATTTCCGAAGTCAGCCTCCCTGAAACGGAATTCATGATAATTAATTCCAGCGCGGAGAGCTTTCCGGTCAACACCTTTTTCCACAATCTCACGCAGCGTTCCCTCGATTGTCTGTATAAACGCATTCTTCTGCTCCATGTTGGCATTCTTTGCAATCACGGAGAAAATCGGCTGATATACTCCATTGTCATAAGAACCCATAATATCCTTGCCGATTCCCGCATCCAGAAGCGCTTTCTTAAGCGGCGCGCCCGGCGCGGACAGAAGAGCATAATCGAGAATTTCAAATGCCAGATACAATTTTTCATCAAGAGAGGTTCCGATTACTTTATTGTAGGAAAGATAGGTATTATCCTCTTCATTTTCATCGCTTGCTATGGAATATTCCTGCACAATCTCTTTCATTTCCGCAAACGGCTGCTGATAACGGATCTGAGAATCCACCTCAATCCGGTCGAAATCAGACAGATAATTCTCATCCAGCCATCTCAGTTTTTCTTCCATATCCATATCGCCATAGAGATAGATATAACTGTTGGACGGATGATAATACTTCCTGTGGAAATCCAGGAACTGCCCGTAAGTCAGCTCCGGAATCACCTCCGGATCTCCTCCGGATTCATTGGCATAAGATGTGTCCGGGAACAGGGAATTTAAAATGACTCTGTCCAGAACTCCCTCAGGGGATGAGAACGCGCCTTTCATCTCATTGTAAACCACTCCGGAAAGCGTCAGTTCCCCGTCCGGATCATCCAGATGATAACTCCAGCCTTCCTGACGGAAAATCTCTTCATACTGATAAATATTCGGATACAGCACTGCATCCATATATACATGCATCAGATTCTGAAAATCTTTGTCATTACAGCTTGCAATCGGATAAAGTGTCTTATCCGGATATGTCATCGCATTCAAAAAGGTATTCAACGATCCCTTTACCAGCTCCACAAACGGGTCTTTCACAGGAAATGCCTTGGAACCGCAAAGCACAGAATGCTCCATAATATGCGGTACACCTGTACTGTCTGACGTAGGGGTTCGAAATCCGATTGAAAACACCTTGTTTTCATCCTCATTCTCCATCAACAATACTCTGGCGTGACTTTTCTTATGTTTCAGAAGAACTCCTCTGGACTGCAAATCTGACAGTTCCACTTCCTGAAGCACTTCATATGTGTTTAAATCATAAATACTCATATGCAATTTCTCCTTTTTTCAGATAGACCATATTATACCATCTCTATAAAAAGTTTTAAAGGGTCATCAGTATTTGAGTTTCATCCGCATAACTTTTCATTCTTCATCTTTTGCCCATCCATGGGCATATTTTACTGCTTTCTTCCAGCCTTTCAGCATATTTTTTCTATCCTGTTCAGAAATTTCCGGTGTAAATATCCTGTCAATTGCCCAGTTATTTTTCACCGCTTCCTTATCCTTCCAGTATCCCACTGCTAACCCCGCCAGATATGCCGCTCCCATAGCTGTCGTTTCTACACATTGTGGACGATTTACGGGTGCATTACTCACATTGGACTGAATCTGCATCAGGAAATTATTGGCACTTGCCCCGCCATCCACCTTCAATGCAGTCAATTCGATTCCAGAATCCGCTTTCATTGCCTCCAGAACATCATTTACCTGATATGCCAGAGATTCCAAAGTTGCACGGATAACATGATATTTGTTCACCCCTCTTGTCAGCCCCACAATCGTTCCTCTGGCATACTGATCCCAGTATGGTGCGCCCAATCCGGTAAATGCCGGAACCACATAACATCCGTTGGTATCTTCCACCTTTTGTGCCATATATTCCGAAACAGCGGAGGAATCAATGAGCTGCATCTCATCTCTGAGCCACTGGATTGCCGCACCTGCCACAAAAATAGAGCCTTCCAGTGCATAATTCACTTTTCCGCCGATACCCCATGCAATCGTTGTTACCAATCCATTCTTTGAAAACACCGGCTTTTCTCCTGTATTCATCAGTAAAAAACATCCGGTACCATATGTATTCTTCGCCTCTCCTTCCTGAAAACAGGTCTGTCCAAAAAGTGCCGCCTGCTGGTCTCCTGCCGCACCGGCTATGGGAATCGGTGCTCCGAAGAAACTTGCATCCGCTTCACCGTATATACAACTGGATGGTTTTGCATCCGGGAGCATAGATTTTGGAATTTCTAATTCTCTTAGAATCTCCTCATCCCATTCAAGCGTATTGATATTGAACAGCATCGTTCTGGATGCGTTAGAATAATCCGTTACATGCACTGCCCCTTTGGTCAGTTTCCAAATCAGCCAGCTCTCGATGGTTCCAAACAGCAGTTCTCCCCGCTTTGCTCTTTCTTTCGCACCTTCCACATGATCCAAAATCCACTTTACCTTTGTTCCAGAAAAATAAGCATCTATGACAAGCCCCGTTTTATTTTGAAACCGCTCTGTCAACCCCTTCTCTTTCAGACTGTCACAATATTCCGCTGTCCTTCTGCACTGCCATACAATCGCATGATATACAGGTTCACCCGATTCTTTGTCCCATACAACTGTTGTTTCTCTCTGATTTGTAATTCCGATTGCAGCAATATCCGCTGCTGTCGCATTGATATTTGCCATTGCCTGATGTACAACTTCCAGCTGAACAGACCAAATCTCCTCCGGATCATGCTCTACCCAGCCCGGTTTCGGAAAATACTGAGTAAATTCCTTCTGCGCCATACTGCAGACTTCGCCTTTTTTATTAAACAAAATGCATCGGTTACTAGTTGTTCCTGAATCCAATGCCATGATATATTTTTCCATCATCATAACCTCCTTACTGCGCATGATGTATAACATCAATCTGTGGTTTCCAGCCATTTTTAATTTTGAAATGAAAGAGCGGTGCCGCTCAATAACTAAAAATTAGTTATTTTGCGACACCGCCTTTCATTATAGGAGAGTCTTTAATAAGAAATTATGCTTCCTCTTTTGCTGTACCATCATACAGATTTACTAATCCTTTCAGGTACTCATATCTTTCCATAGCTTCTTTCTCATTCTGTGCGAAGAGTTTTTCAGCTTTTTCCGGATTTGCTCTCATCAATGCGTTATAACGAACTTCTCCATTCAGGAATTCCTGATAATCTCCCTTAGGCTCTTTGCTGTCCAGAGTGAATTTCTTCTCAGCATCTGGATTGAATCTGAAGTTGTTCCAGTATCCACATTCTACTGCTAACTGCTCTTCTGTCTGAGCTTTGCTCATACCTTTCTTAATTCCATGGTTAATACATGGAGCATATGCAATAATCAGGGATGGTCCCGGATAAGCCTCAGCCTCAGCGATTGCTTTTACAGTCTGGTTGAAATCAGCACCCATAGCGATCTGTGCTACATATACATAGCCGTAGCTCATAGCGATTCCTGCAAGGTCTTTCTTCTTCGTTTCTTTACCGCCTGCAGCAAACTGTGCAGTTGCACCTGTCTTTGTAGCTTTAGAAGCCTGGCCACCTGTATTAGAGTAAACTTCTGTATCGAATACCATGATATTGATATCCTGTCCGCTCGCTAATACGTGGTCAACACCGCCGAATCCGATGTCATAAGCCCATCCATCTCCACCGAAGATCCACTGTGATTTCTTAGCAAGGAAATCTTTGTTCTTCAGCAATTCTGCTTTTTCTTCACATGCACAGTCACAAGCTTCCAGAGCTGCTACCAGTTTATCTGTAGCTGTTCCGTTTGTAGCTCCTACTGTAAATGTATCCAGATATTCCTGTGCTGCTGCTTTTACATCTTCGCTCTCTGCACTCTCAGCAAGTTTTTCAACTTTTGTTTTCAGTCTTTCTCTGATCGTGTTCTGAGCAAGAAGCATACCGTATCCAAACTCAGCATTATCTTCGAACAGAGAGTTAGACCAAGCTGGTCCTTTTCCTTCCGGAGTTACTGTGTATGGTGTAGACGGTGAAGAGTTACCCCAGATAGAAGAACATCCTGTTGCATTTGCAATATACATTCTATCACCAAACAGCTGTGTTACCAGTTTTGCATATGGAGTCTCTCCACATCCTGCACATGCGCCTGAGAACTCAAGCAGCGGCTGTTTGAACTGGCTTCCCTTTACAGTCTCCGGTTTGAATTTTGCAACAACTTCCGGTTTTACCTCGATCTCTCTTCCATAATCGAAGAAATCCTGTTTTCCTGCATTCTCTTCCATGTTGCCCATAACGAGAGCTTTTTCGCCCTTCTTTCCAGGACATACATTTGCACAGGATCCACATCCGGTACAGTCATATGCAGATACCGTCATGGAGAACTTCATTCCCGGCATACCGATCATATCAATAGCTGCCATTCCTTCTGGTGCATTTGCATACTCTTCTTCTGTCAGAGCTACCGGACGGATAACAGCATGCGGACAAACGTATGCACAGCGGTTACACTGGATACAGTTCTCCGGCTTCCATACCGGGATATCTACAGCGATGCCACGTTTCTCATATGCGGAAGATCCAGACGGTGTAGAGCCATCTACATAATCCTTAAACGCAGATACCGGCAGGCTGTTTCCTTCCTGGGAATTAACCTTAGTCTGAATATTTTTAACAAAATCTACAACGTCTTTTCTGCCGCCTTTTACTTCCGGTGAAAACAGGCCTTCATCCTGGCAGGATTTCCAGGACTCCGGAACTTCTACTTCGTGTACCTGTTTTGCTCCGGCATCAATGGCGTCATAGTTCATCTGTACGATCTTGTCGCCTTTTCTTCCGTAAGTAGCCTTTGCAGCCTTCTTCATCAGGTCAATTGCTTCTTCTTCCGGAATGATATCAGCCAGTTTGAAGAATGCAGACTGAAGTACTGTATTGATACGTCCGCCAAGTCCGATCTCTTTACCAATCTTGATACCATCGATTGTGTAGAATTTAATTCCGTGGTTAGCGATATAAGCTTTCACCTGTCCCGGAAGATGCTCCTCAAGTCCTTCCATATCCCATGGGCAGTTCAGAAGGAATGTTCCTCCATCAACAAGTTCCTGAACCATATTGTATTTGTTAACATAAGACGGGTTATGACATGCAACAAAGTTAGCCTGATGGATCAGGTATGTTGATTTAATCGGTTTCTTACCGAAACGAAGGTGAGACATTGTAACACCACCGGACTTCTTAGAGTCATAATCAAAGTAAGCCTGTGCATACATGTCTGTGTTATCACCAATGATCTTGATGGAGTTCTTGTTTGCTCCAACAGTACCATCTGCTCCAAGTCCCCAGAACTTACAGTTGATTGTTCCTTCTGGTGTTGTAACAAGTGGCTTACCAGCATCAAGTGAAAGATGTGTAACATCATCTTCAATACCGATTGTGAATTTAGCTTTCTCATCATTGTGGTATACAGCAACGATCTGAGCAGGTGTTGTATCTTTGGAACCTAATCCGTAACGGCCTGTGAATACAGGTACATCATTGAATTTTGT
>CASERA010000071.1 GCA_949290175.1 uncultured Ruminococcus sp. | reverse complement strand
TGGCTCTTTTGCTTCTTTCGCCTGTTTTTTGAGGTAATTGTTTACATCTTTTTTGCTTGCACCCTTTCCCTCTTTCTTTTTGCGCTCTTCGAAAGAACTTAGTTTTTCCTTATGACCGCAGATACAGATGAAACGTTGACCGTCACCTTTTCCGACCAGATCCATTTTTTTATGGCAGACGGGGCATCTGGCATTGGTGTGCCGGGAAATAGTTTCACGGTGTCCACATTCCCTGTCCTGACATATCAGTATTTTGCCATGTTTTCCATTGACTTCCAGCATTAGTTTTCCGCATTTCGGACATTTGGTACGAGTCAGATTGTCATGGCGGAATGTTCCGTCAGAGAGTTTAATTTCTTGAATCAGTGATTTTGTATAAGTTTCAATTTCATTCATAAACTTCTTATCAGATTCTTTTCCTTTTGCAATTGCCTGAAGCCGCATTTCCCAGTCGGCAGTCAGTTCCGGGCGTTTCAAATCTGATGGAATAAGGGCTAAGAGTTGTTTCCCTTTAGAAGTAATATGGATTTCATTCCCCTTTTTCTCCATCAGAAAGCTGTTGAATAGTTTTTCTATGATATCCGCACGAGTTGCAACGGTTCCCAGTCCTCCGGTTTCTCCCAGAGTTTTTACAACAGCCTTGTCTTTATATTCCAGGTATTTGACAGGATTCTCCATAGCGGCAATTAAGGTTCCCTCTGTGAAGTATGCAGGAGGTTTTGTTTTGCCCTCGGTGAGGCTTAGAGAAGCAACAGGCAGAGTGCTTCCTTTGGTGACGGCAGGAAGCGTTTGCTGTTTGAAGGAAGCAGTACTGTCTTCGTTCATGTCCTCTAAGTCGTTTTCTTCATAATCTTCGTCGTAAATTTCACGCCATCCAGCCTGTTTGATAATCTTACCTTTTGCAAGGAAGGTCTCTTCATGTAAAGTCCCATGAATGGTAGTTTCTTCATATACACATGCCGGGAGTAAAACAGCGAGAAAACGTCGTACGACCATGTCATAAATCTTACGCTCATCATTGCTCATGTGGTCGAGCTGTACAAACTGTTCTGTTGGAATGATGGCATGGTGATCAGATACTTTCTGATTGTCCACAAATGATTTATTAGGTTTAATATTTTGCATGGACAAACGTCCTGCAGTCCTGCGGTATGGTCCCACGGCACACGCTTTCAGACGCTCTTTCAGTGTTGGCACAATGTCCGAGGTGAGATAGCGGGAATCTGTCCGGGGATAGGTCAGGACCTTGTGGTTTTCATAAAGGCGCTGCATGATGTTCAGTGTTTTTTTCGCAGAGAATCCGAAACGCTGGTTTGCCTCCCTTTGCAGTGCAGTCAGGTCATAAAGTGCAGGTGCAAAGGTTTTCTTCGCCTTTTGGGCTACGTCGGTTATGAGAAGTGAGGAGCCGGCAGAGTTTTGAATTTTCTGAATCCGCTCCTTATCAAAAGTACGTTGAGAACCGGATCTGGAATCAATCCAGACAAAAGTAATTCCTTCGGCAAGTGCTTTTAATCCATAAAATGATTTTGGAACAAATTTACGGATTTCATCTTCTCTGGAGGCAATCATGGCGAGAGTTGGTGTTTGTACGCGTCCGCAGGACAACTGGGCATTATACTTACAGGTTAAGGCACGGGTGGCATTGATGCCAACCATCCAGTCGGACTGTGCACGGGCAACTGCGGCTTTGTACAGGTTGTCATAAGCTTTCCCGGGGTTCAGATTGGAGAACCCTTCCCGGATTGCTTTGTCAGTGACAGAGGAAATCCACAGCCTTTGAATTGGTTTTTTATTTCCGGATTTGTCGAGAATCCAGCGTGCAACCAGTTCTCCTTCCCTGCCTGCATCTGTGGCAATAATAATATCAGATACATCCTTGCGGAAAATCAGTTCTTTTACTGCATTGAACTGCCGTCCCGTTTGTTTGATGACAACTAGTTTCCAATGTTCCGGAAGCATAGGAAGGGCATCCATATTCCAGGTTTTATATTGTTCTCCATATTGCTCCGGGTCTGCAAGTGTGACCAGATGACCGAGCGCCCAGGTGACGATGTAATTGTCTCCTTCCATGTAAGTATTTGTTTTTTTATTACAGTGCAAAACCCGTGCGATATCTCTTCCCACGGAAGGTTTTTCTGCGATAACAAGATGTTTCATATAAATCTAAATCTCCTTTAATATAAAAATCAAATATTGTGGAAGCCATTTCCGATGATTTCACTTGTATTTGAAATCAGAATGAATGCAGAGGGTTCTTCCATTTTAATGAAGTTACGCAGTTTGACTGCCTGAGGACGGTTTAGTGCCGTAAAAATGACATATTTGTCTTTTCCGGAAAATGCGCCCTGTGCATGGCAGACAGTTGCACTTCGGTTCAGGTTGTGAACAATGTAGTCACAGATAGGTTTTGGATTGTCGCATACAACATTAAAATATTTCGAAAGGTTGAAACTTTCGATAAATGTATCAATCATAAAGGAACGAATTGCCAGACCGAGGAATGAATAAAGTCCGGTGGCAATATCGAACATAAAACAGCCTGCAATGGTAATCATAAGGTCTGTAATCAGAAGCGCTCGCCCGATATCCACACTGGAATATTTCTTCAGGATCATGGCAATAATATCCGTACCACCGCTGGAAGAACCAATGTTAAAAAGAATTGCGGAACCCAGAGAAGGCAGCGCAATTGCAAAACAAAGCTCCAGCATCGGCTGGTCTGTCAGTGGCTTGGCAAGCGGATAGACACGTTCAAGAACGGACAACGTAACCGAAAGCAGAATGCTGCAGTAAGCGGTTTTGGCAGCAAATTTTTTGCCAAGAATCAGAAAGCCGACAGCAAGAAGCAGCATGTTCATAATAAAGTTGAAATCACTGGCAGACATCCATCCGGTTCTGGCAACTAAAACAGCAAGACCGGTAATGCCGCCGAATGTGAAGTTGTTTGGAAATTTGAAAAAATATGTTCCTGCTGCCATCACCAGCGTGCTGAATGTCAGCAGAAAAAAATGTTGCAATTTGCTTTTCATTTCAATACCCCCTAATCTAACCGAATTGTAACGCACAGAATATAAGAAGTCAACGCATTGAGAAAGGATTATTGGAAATACTATTTTTTATAAGGAGGAAGGAATTTATGTATCAGTATTTACCGATTGGGGATATTTACGCAAGAGAAATACTGGATTCCAGAGGAAATCCTACGGTAGAGGTAGAAGTGCTTGCCGGCGAGGAGATTATAGGCAGAGCGGCAGTTCCTTCAGGCGCATCTACGGGGAAGTATGAAGCAGCAGAATTAAGAGATGGAGAAACACGTTACGGGGGAAAAGGTGTAGAGAAGGCAGTACGTCATGTAAATGAAGAAATTGCAGCGGCATTGATTGGAAAAAATGTATTTGACCAGCCGGAAATAGATAGAAATCTGATTCAGCTTGATGGCAGCCGGGATAAACACAATTTGGGTGCCAATGCAATCCTGGGGGTATCCCTGGCAGTGGCGCGTGCGGCGGCAAATGCACAGAAAATCCCGTTGTATTCGTATCTGGGCGGTGCAGGGGAAAAAAAGATGCCCGTACCGATGATGAATATTTTAAATGGAGGCGCCCATGCCGACAATTCTCTGGACATACAGGAGTTCATGATTGTACCAATAGGTGCAGCGAATTTTAAGGAGGGGCTTCGGATGTGTTCAGAAATATATCACGTTCTGAAAAAAATCCTGAAGGAAAAGGGGATGAATACGGCCGTCGGAGATGAGGGTGGATTTGCACCGGACCTTGCTGATACAAAAGAGGCAGTCCGCCTTTTGATCCAGGCATCAGAAGAAGCCGGGTATACAGCAGGAAAAGAAATTGCAGTTGCATTGGATGCAGCAGCTTCTGAAATGTATCATGAGAAAACAAAAAAATATGTATTTTCGGGAGAAAGCAGAATGTCAGGAAAAAAAGCTGCCCGTTCCGCAGAAGAGATGATTTCTTATTATGAAGAACTGGTACGGGAATTTCCGATTTATTCCATTGAAGATCCTCTGGATGAGGAAGATTGGGAAGGCTGGGAGAAATTGACTGCAAAACTGGGAGAACAGGTGCAGATTGTGGGAGATGATTTATTTGCGACCAATCCGGAACGACTGCAATATGGGATTGAAAGAAATGCAGCGAATGCGATCCTGATAAAAATCAATCAAATCGGAACGCTGACAGAAACCATACAGACGATTGAAACAGCACATCGGGCCGGATACCGGACGGTGATTTCCCATCGGTCGGGAGAAACAGAGGATACCACAATTGCGGACCTGGCAGTGGCATTCAATACGGGGCAGATTAAAACAGGTGCTCCATGCCGTTCGG
>CASERA010000070.1 GCA_949290175.1 uncultured Ruminococcus sp. | reverse complement strand
TGAAGGAAAGTAACAAAAAAAGAAACCCCTAATCCCCTCAAGATTGAGGGGCAGGGGGAGTTGAAGTGCCGAAGGCACTTTTTTATTGTAAAACATAGTAAGTCTGGGTTTACAGCAAATTCACCCCAAAATAATTAGGCATATTACACATTTTAATTGAAAAAAATATTTAATAGCGGTATATTATGTATAGTAAATTATTTATTATATGGTAAATAATAAATTTACTTTTCTTTATGTAGGAACGACACCCGGGAGCGTTCCATTTTAAAACATCATGTAAAAGGAGATGAGAGTCCATGAGAAAAAATATTGGTATATTGTATGAGGAGTGGTTATATGCAGTTTATTAAAGGAATGGATGTGTCTATGCTCAAGGAACTTGAAAAGCATGGAGCGGCTTATTATCTGGAAGGAAAGGAGCGTGACCTGTTCGAGATACTTCGGATTTTCGGAGTAAATTTAATCCGTCTGCGGCTTTGGAATAATCCTTACAATGAAAATGGGGAATCTTACGGGGGTGGAACAAACGATCTTGAGACAACCCTGGAGCTTGCGAAAAGAGCAAAGGATCAGAAACTTAAAATCATGCTTGACTTTCATTACAG
This sequence comes from uncultured Ruminococcus sp., assembly GCA_949290175.1. Lineage (GTDB taxonomy): Bacteria > Bacillota > Clostridia > Lachnospirales > Lachnospiraceae > Mediterraneibacter. Next base: position 1,526 of record CASERA010000070.1, on the reverse strand, counting down.
CGATTTCTGGGCTGATCCTGCGAAGCAGATAAAACCGAAAGAATGGGAAGGATTAAATGGGGAAGAACTTCAGGAGGCTGTGTACTGTTATACGAAAGATATTCTGAGCAGAATGAGAGATGAAAATGTCTTACCCGAATTTGTTCAGGTAGGAAACGAAGTGACCAATGGGCTTCTGTGGCCGGATGGAAAATTGGAAAACACAAAGATGATGGCAGCATTTCTGAAAGCAGGAATCCGGGGGACGAGAGAGGTTAATCCGGATATAAAGATACTTCTGCATCTGGATTTTGGAACGGATAATGAGATGTATCGAAAATGGTTCGGTGCTATAACGCCATATGAGCTGGACTTTGATATTATCGGAATGTCGTATTATCCATTCTGGAACGGCAGTATGGAAGCTTTAGTGTATAACATGAATGATATCAGTAAAACTTTTGGCAAAGAAGTTCTGGTTGCTGAAACTTCAATAGGGTATACGACAGACCCTCTGGGATGTAACGGCGTTGTATTTTCAGAGGAATTAGAAAAGAATACCCCATATCCTGCGACGAAAGGAGGACAGGAACAATTTTTGCAGGATCTCTGTAATGCGGTGCGAAGTGTAGGGGGACACAGAGGAATCGGGATAATCTACTGGGAGCCGGAGTGGCTGCCTATCCCGGAGTGCACATGGGCGAAACGGATTGGATGTGAATACATGAATGACACAGCAGAGGTTGGAAATTCATGGGCAAATCAGGCGCTGTTTGATGCGTCGGGAAATGCAAATCAGGCACTTGTTAATTTAGGGGAAATGTAAAAGGAGAAAGGTATGAAAAGAAGAGTGGTAGCGCTGATGCTTACAACAGTGCTGACAATGGGAATGGTTGTTGGATGTGGTGGAAACAGTAATGGTGGAAAAGCTTCTGATAGTAAAAAACTGATCATCTGGACCAATATGGAAGTAGAGGCTGATACGATTCAGGAATGTGCCGATAAATGGAGTGAAGAGAGTGGATATGATGTAGAGGTTATCCATGAATCTCCGGATGTACAGCAATTCGCACAGGCGTCAAACAGTGCATCGGGTCCGGATGCAGTTATTGGTATTCCAAATGATCAGCTGGCAGATTATGTAAACGCAGGTCTTGTGGCAGAAACCCCGGAAGATTTATACGAAGATGAAGATTTTTCAGAAGCTGCAATTCAGGCATGTTATGTTGATGGAAAGCGTATGGCAGCACCTCTTGCTGTAGAAACAGTGGCACTTTTCTACAACACAGATAAGGTAGCTGAGGCACCGGAAACATGGGAAGAACTGATTGAGAACGCGGCGGATAATGGTGGTGTGCAGTTTGACGCAACGAGTATTTACTATGACCTCGGATTTCTTCGTGCATGTGGAGGTTACATTTTTAAATATCAGGACGGAGCTTACGATATAGATGACATCGGCCTTGCGAATGATGGAGCAGTGCAGGCATATGAATTCATCAATGAACTGTGCAGTAAATACAACTTTGTATCTTCCAGTGTGACAG
>CASERA010000069.1 GCA_949290175.1 uncultured Ruminococcus sp. | reverse complement strand
TCAATTGAAAAGACAAGGATCTTCATCCCTTTCAAATGATAGTAATCCTTCAGTTCCATAACCTCAGGACGCAAGTCTCCTAAATCCTCTGCTACCAGATTCACATTCGGAACTTTGGCTTTTAACGTATCCATCACCTCATATCCCGGTGCTTCAATCCATTCTCCTTCTATTGCAGTCGGACAGGATGCGGGAATCTTCCAGAACGTATCAAAAGCACGGAAGTGGTCAATCCGGATAATATCAAACAAACGACTGCTGTACCCGATGCGCTCCACCCAGAACCGATACTCATTTTTTTTCATATGCTCCCAATCGTAAATTGGATTTCCCCATCTCTGACCGGTCTCACTAAAATAATCCGGCGGCACCCCTGCAATAAAAATAGGTCTTCCATCCGTATCTAACAGGAAGTTATCCTTCCCTCCCCAGACATCCACAGAATCTACACCTACATAAAACGGTACATCCCCCATAATCTGAATTCCATTTTCATTTGCTGCCTGTTTCACCTTCATCCACTGACTGAAAAAGAGGTACTGCAAAAATATTTGATACTGTGCTTCCGTTTCCACTTCTTTAGAAAGCGCTGTCCGTTTTTCCGGCCATTCTTTCTCTTCTTGTTTCCATTCATTCCAGCAGCGTCCGCCATTAGCAGCTTTCAACGCACGAAATACTCCATATTCATATACCCAGTCCTGCTCTGCAAACTTCTGATAACTGCTCTCTTTCTGCCCTTCCCGCTCTTTAAATTTCTCAAAGGCAGCCCTTAAATACGGCTCTTTAAATGCCCGGACCGCATCGTAATCTACCCTGCACTCCATCTCTCGAAAAGCCGGAGGCAGCTCCAAAAGCAGCCCTTCCTCATATAATGAATCCAGACTGATATACAGCTCATCTCCTGCACAGGAAGAATACGGCTGATATGGGGAATTTCCGTATCCTACCGGATTCAATGGCAATAATTGCCAGATTTTTACACCGTTTTTTTTCATCAAATCAATCCAGTGATAAGCTGCCGCTCCCAGTTCCCCCATACCCGTACGGGACGGCAGGGAGGACACCGGCATTAAAATTCCTGATTTTCTCATCTTTTCAACTCCATTTCGCATATATGTTTCGTATTGTTTCGTTATATATTCATAATAGACTTCTTATTTATATCAGTCAATCCTATTTCTCTACCAAAATCTATTTTTCTATATTTTCCATATATATACACCCTATTTTTTATGCATATTTACTAACTGTATTTTTCTTTTTTCTGCAATTTCCCGAAACTTTAACTGTATTACTTTGAATTCAATTGCTTTTCACATATTTATTGGCTATAATTATATGAGAAAAATTTTAATAAAAAGGGATTATTATGGCTACAATACAAGATATTGCTGATAAAATGGGGATTTCCAAAGGAACTGTGTCCAAAGCTCTGAATGGAGCCTCAGACATCAGCGAAACTTTACAAAAAAGTGTGTTAGAAACTGCGGTTGAAATGGGATATACAAAACTGCGCCGACAGAAAGGCGCCGCAAAAAAACTTTGCATCTTAACCAAAAACATAGAATATGAAGAACCTCATCAGTTCGGATATGAGATTATACTTGGATTCCGCCAAATGGCAGAACCCGCGGGCTATATGGTTGAAATTGTCCCTGTCACAGATGAGCTCCAAAAATCTACTCCTTACGATGTTTTTATGCTCCAAAATAACTACCTCGGTGCATTTGGACTTGGATTTTCTCTGACAGATTCCTGGATGAAAGATTTCCAGACAAGCCGCACTCCAACGGTTCTTTATGATAACTATATTATCGCCAACCCCAATATTGCTTACGTTGGAATTGACAATAATGAAGGGATGGAACTTGCCGTTTCTCATCTAAAACAACTGGGACATCAAAAAATCGGATATCTTAGCAGTTCGCTTGAGTCCCACATTATGCAGGTTCGGCACAAAGCGTTCTTTCGTGCATTAAAACAAAATGGATTGAAGTCGGCCCCCACATATGCAGGAAGTTCCTATTACATCACACAGTGTATGGAGAAGCATCTTCCCCGCCTTCTTGATATGGGAATGACTGCTATCATATGCAGTTATGATTTAATCGCAAATGCAGCAATGATTCAATGCCAGCAATTGGGATTTCATATTCCATCCGATATCAGTATTATCGGATTTGATGATCTTCCCATCTGCGCATATACATCTCCACCGCTGACCACTATCCGGCAGGATCGGATTCAACTCGGAAAAAGTGGATATTATGCTTTGGACAGCCTGATGAACAAAATATCCATCGGCACTCTTCTTCTGCATGCACAGCTGATTCTACGAAACTCCACCGGACCTGTTTCGAAATAGAAGAAGAAATTTATTTCATAATGCACAAAAACTGCCGTACAACACTATTCTCCGGTGCTGTACGGCAGTTTTACTTCTATAAATTGCACATCCTGTTGTGTCTTTATTAATCATGTAATACGCAGCGGACTCCTCCGCTCTCAAATTCGATGTATCTATTCTTTTTCCTTATATCTTTTGAAGAAATCAGACAGACTGTTCAAGGTCTTGACTAAAATCGGAATCTCATCTTCCTTCAGATTCGCAATCACCGCATTGGTCATCTGTGTATGAAAATCTTTATGGTGATTATACGCCTTTATTCCTTTTTCGGTAAGACAAATATATACAACTCTTCTGTCTGCTTCACTTCTCTCTCGAATGACATACTTTTTATTTACAAGACTGTTCATCGATGTTGTAAGAGATCCTGCCGTAATTCCAAGCTTTTTTGCAACCATAGACATCGTACTGTCTGTACCGAGTCCAATCGCTTCAATAATATGCATATCATTATTTGTAATATCCTTAAATTCTTCAGTTATGATTGCATCTTCTTCCAGTTCCCAGATTTCATTGAATAAATGAACCAGAATATGATTGATTGTCTCATATGCATCCACGAGCCTTATCTCCTCTCCACATCGTTCACGCTTTCCGCCTGTCGATTATGCAAACAGGTCTGCCATGACCTCTTTGACTGTTTCTATCTTCTGTGCTTTCCACGCATTCGCACCGCAAAACAGCAGTCCCCGCTCCACGTTTCCCTTTACCGCATCAATCAATCCATCGGTAATACAGTATGGGATACGAACCGGGTCACACTTTGCCAAACAGCGATGGCATGGACTATGCTCTATTTTCTCTCCTAGCATAACACGTTTTATAAATGGATTCAAGATAGCACGCCCCGGCATACCAACCGGACTTTTAACAATTGCAATATCTTCTTTTGACGCTTGAATATACGCTTCCTTATAACGGATATCAGCATCGCATTCTTCTGTTGTCACGAAACGAGTGGCCACCTGTACTCCATCTACTCCCAAATGCATCATTTCTTTGACATCTTTGTTATCATAGATTCCTCCCGCCACAACAATCGGAATGTGGACTCCATATTTTTGGGCATAGTATTTCACAGTTTCTATAATCTTTTTAACTTCTTCTGCATAATTTTCCTGCGTAAATCCTTCTACCTCTTCTTTTCTAAATCCAAGGTGACCTCCTGCCAATGGACCTTCTATCACCACCAAATCCGCAGTCCTTTTATACTTGCGGTCCCAGTATTTTAGAATCACTTTTGCCGACTTTTCCGTAGATACAATTGGTGCAATTCTAGTGCTGCTGCCTTCTGTTAATGCCGGAAGTTCTGTGGGGAGTCCTGCCCCGGAGATAATAATATCGGCTCCTGCTTTTACTGCTGCTTTTACATGCTCTGCATGTTCCCGAATGGCAGTCATAATATTATACCCGATAATTCCCTCTGGAGAAATGCTTCTCGCTTTCTTCATCTCTGACGCAATTGCGCGCAAATTTGCCTCTGCCGGGTTTTTATCAAAATCCGGCTCACGATACCCGATTTGTGCCGTAGAAATAATTCCTACGCCACCCTCTTTCGCAACACTTCCCGCAAGTCTTCCAAGACTCACACCTACCCCCATACCTCCCTGAATTACAGGGAATCTTGTCAATTTTTCTCCAATTTTCAAGTTCTTCATATTCATCCCTATATTCTTTCTGCCCTTGTCATTCCATTTACATTCTGCGAAAACGCTGATACCTCTTTTCGGTCAACTCTTCTACACTCAGATTTGTATAGGATTTTATAAAACTGCAAATTCTACTATCCATTTCCTTACAGACTACGTCCATGGTTTCTGCCATATATTCTTCCGGCTCTCCAATCACATGTTCAATGATTCCCAGCTTCTTCAAATCCATTGCTGTCAGCTTCATCACTTCTGCCGCTTCACTGGCACGTTTACTGTCTTTCCAGAGAATACTTGCAAATCCCTCTGGAGAAAGTACAGAATATATAGAATTTTCCAACATCCATACTTCATCTGCAACTGCCATTGCCAAAGCGCCTCCACTTCCGCCTTCTCCAATCACCACAGACAAAATGGGCACCTTTAAAGCTGAGAGTTCAAACAGATTTCTTGCAATTGCTTCTCCCTGTCCCCGCTCTTCTGCTTCCAGTCCACAAAACGCTCCCGGTGTATCTACAAAACAAATAACCGGACGTCCAAATTTTTCTGCCTGTTTCATCAAACGCAGCGCCTTACGATACCCATCCGGTGACGGCATTCCGAAGTTATGCTCCAAATTTTCTTTCGTTGTCTTTCCCTTTGCCTGTGCAATGACCGTAACCGGCTTTCCATGAAAATATGCAATTCCCCCTACAATTGCATGATCATCTTTAAAATACCTGTCCCCATGAAACTCTATAAAATCAGAAAACAGACAGTCAATGTAATCCTTTCCCACAGGACGACCTTTCTTTCTGGAAATCTGCACCCGCTCCCATGCACTTTTTTCACAGGTTCTTCCACATAAACCTTCATCTTCCTCACAAGTTTCTTCCATAGAATCCAGAGTTTCCTTTTCCCGATGCATCCTTAGAATCTGTGTCAGAACAGCACGCAGCTCTCCTCTTTCTACAATCCGGTCAATAAACCCATGCTCCAACAGAAACTCTGAGCGCTGAAATCCTTTTGGCAGTTTCTCTCCAATTGTCTGTTCAATGACACGAGGTCCTGCAAACCCAATAAGTGCATTAGGTTCCGCCAGAATAATATCACCCAGCATGGCAAAACTGGCTGTCACTCCTCCGGTTGTAGGATCTGTCAATACAGAAATATATAACAGTCCGGCATCACTATGGCGTTTCAATGCCGCCGATGTTTTCGCCATCTGCATTAAAGAAACAATCCCTTCCTGCATTCTCGCTCCTCCGGAGCAGGCAAATAAAATTACAGGAAGTTTTTCTTCTGTGGCACGCTCTACTGCCCGGGCAATTTTTTCGCCCACAATCTGCCCCATACTTGCCATCATAAAACGACCATCGCAAACTCCGACTACCGCAGGATTGCCTCCTATCTGGATTTTTCCTGTTACAACTGCCTCATTTAAGCCTGTGGTATCTTTCAAATGCTTCACTTTCTCTTCATAGCCTTTAAATTCCAATGGATTTACAAACTCCATCTCTTTATCCCATTCTTCGAAAGAATCCGGGTCTGCAATCATCTCAATCCTTTTATAGGCATGAACGCGAAAATATCCATGACATTTCGGACAGATATAATCTCCATTCTTCACATCTTCAGCAATAATTGCCGCTCCACATTTATTACATTTACGAAGCAAACCTTCTGGCACTTCTGGTTTTGAGTTTCTTAGAGAAATATAACTCTTTCTATTCGTCTTTTTAAACATATTTTGCAATTTCATCAGACAATTCCTCCAAAAGGGTTATTTTCCCTTTTATTTTTCCAGTTTCTCGATAAACTCGATATCAACATTTCCACTTACAAAATCCGGATGATGCAGGATTTCATACTGATAATCCACATTCGTGTCAATCCCTTCAATAATCACCTCTCCAAGAGCACTTCTCATCTTTAGGATTGCTTCCTCACGATTCTTTGCATGAACAATCAGTTTCGCCAACATGGAATCATAATATGGCGTCACCGTATATCCGCTGTATATCGCAGAATCAATTCTGACTCCCTTGCCTCCCGGAAGATACATATCCGTAATTGTTCCTGGAGAAGGACGAAAATTCTTTGAAGGATTCTCCGCATTAATCCGACATTCAATTGCATGTCCGGTAATTTTTACATCCTTCTGCCGATAACTTAACTTCTTCCCTTCAGCAATGCGGATTTGTTCTTTAATCAGATCAATTCCTGTTACCCATTCTGTAACCGGATGCTCCACCTGAATTCTGGTGTTCATCTCCATAAAATAGAAGTTCCGGTTCTTTTCTAAAAGAAATTCTATCGTTCCAGCGTTTGTATACTTTGCCGCCTTCGCAGCTTTTACAGCCGCCTCCCCCATTCTTTCTCGCAGTTTCTCTGTTAATGCAATCGAAGGTGCCTCTTCTATCATCTTCTGATGATTTCTCTGAATGGAACAATCCCTTTCCCCCAAATGAATAACGTTACCATACTCATCAGCAAGAATCTGAAACTCTATGTGCCGCGGATGCTGTACAAAATGTTCAATATACATAGTTCCGTCTCCAAACGCCATCTGAGCTTCCTTCTGTGCCGTTTTAAAACTGCTTTCAAATTCTTCCGGCGTTTTGGCTACACGCATTCCTTTTCCGCCTCCGCCAAGTGCCGCCTTTATAATTACCGGATAACCAATTTCATCAGCTGCTTGTGCTCCTGCCTTTGCATCATAGACCGGTTCCTTTGTTCCCGGGATAACCGGAACACCTGCTGCTTCCATTGTATTTCTTGCAATGGATTTATTGCCCAGCTTACGGATTACTTCCGAATCCGGACCAATAAATATAATGCCACATTCCTCACACAGCTTTGCAAATCTGCTGTTTTCAGACAAAAATCCAAAGCCCGGATGAATCGCATCCGCACCGGACACAAGTGTCGCACTGATGATACGTTCCATGCTTAGATAACTTTCGGAAGAAGCCGCAGGTCCGATACAGATTGCTTCATCTGCCAACTGCGTGTGCAAAGCCTCTTTATCTGCTTCCGAATACACTGCAACCGTTTCAATGCCCATCTCCCGGCAGGCACGGATAATGCGGACTGCAATTTCTCCACGATTTGCAATTAATACTTTCTCTATCATGCTATGCTGTTCTCCTATTTTCCCACCATAAACGTCAACTCTGCACTGACTACAACTTTACCATCTACAGATGCAACGGCCTCTCCGACTCCGACAGGACCTTTCTGTTTTATGATTTTCGTTTCCAGCTTTACCTTATCACCCGGTACTACTTTGCCTTTGAATTTACACTTTTGAATGCCACCGAAATATGCGATTTTCCCTTTATTTTCTTCTTTACTTAAAATCGCTACTGCCCCGACCTGAGCCAGCGCTTCTACAGTAAGTACTCCCGGCATTACCGGTTCCTGTGGAAAATGGCCTTTAAAGAAATCTTCTCTGTATGTCACACACTTATATCCTACCGCATACTGTCCCGGTTCATAATCTTCAATATAATCCACTAACAGAAATGGATGTCTGTGCGGAATAATCTCCTGAATCTGCTTCACATCTAATCTGCTCATATAGCCTGTGCCTTCCTTCTCTATTTTATAACGAATAACGGCTGCCCGTACTCTACTGATTCTCCGTTTTCTACCAAAACTTCTGTAATTGTTCCGGAAAATTCACTTTCAATTTCATTCATCAGCTTCATGGCTTCTACAATTGCCAGTACCTGCCCCTCCTCTACACGGTCTCCCACCTTTACGAATGGTTCTGCCTCCTCAGATGGTGCCGCATAAAAAGTTCCCACCAAAGGAGATTTCACAGTTTTCCCCTCTGACTGAAGTACTGCACTTGACTGGGATTCCTGAACCGGCACTGTTTCCACTGCTGCATTCCCAGGAAATATTTCCGTCTTAGGGAGAATCTGCTGTACCTTCACTTCTCCATTTGTCTTTTTAAGAGCAATTTTCACTCCATCTTCTTCGTATTTCAATTCCGTAAGGGCAGATTCTGAAACTGCATCTACCAACTGTAATAATTGTTCAAATTTCATTTCTTTATTCACCCCTCATATTTTTTCAGTAATAATGTGGCATTGTGTCCACCAAATCCAAGAGAATTTGTGAGTACATAGTTGACCTCTTTCTCAACAGGGGCTCCCACTGCATAATTCAAATCGCATTCTTCATCGGTCTCCTTCGTTCCCATTGTCTGATGAATAAATCCATCTGTGATACTCTTCACACATACAATGAACTCCACTCCGCCTGCCGCTCCAAGCAAATGGCCAATCATAGATTTCGTAGAATTGATGACAACATCTTTAGCTGCATCACCCAAAGCAAATTTAATCGCCCTTGTTTCAAACAAATCGTTGTGATGAGTGCTTGTTCCATGTGCATTGATGTAATCTATCTGCTCTGGCTGCACACCGGCCTCCTGCATTGCAAGCTTCATTGCCATACCTGCTCCCTCACCATTTTCTTCCGGAGATGTAATATGGTATGCATCTCCTGTGGAACCATATCCGACCAGCTCTGCATAAATCTTTGCCCCTCTTGCCTTTGCATGCTCCAGTTCTTCCAGAACAACAATTCCAGCTCCTTCTCCAAGCACAAAACCATCTCTGTCTTTATCGAACGGAATTGACGCACACATCGGGTCTTTGGATGCGGACAATGCAGTTAAACCTGTGAATCCTGCTACTCCTGTCGGGCAGATACAGCTTTCTGTACCTCCTGCAACCATAATATCCGCATCCCCGTACTGAATCGCACGCAGGGCATCTCCAATACAGTTTGTTCCTGATGCACAGGCTGTCACAACATTGGTACACTTTCCTTTCAGCCCAAGCTGAATCGAAACATTACCTGCTGCCATATTGGAAATCATCAGCGGAACCATCAGTGGATTCACTCTGCTCGGTCCCTTCTCTACAATTTTCATATAGTTTGTTTCCACAGTTTGAAGACTTCCGATTCCGGAGCCTACAATGACTCCTGCACGATATGGATTTTCCTTTTCCATATCAATTCCTGCGTCTTCAAATGCCTCTTTGGCTGCAGCAACTGCATACTGGGAGAATAACTCCATTCGTTTTGCCGCCTTGAAATCCATACGTTCTTTTGCTACAAAGTCCTTTACTTCTGCCGCAATCTGTACTTTATAATCAGAAGCGTCAAATTTTGTAATTGGTCCGATTCCGACTTTTCCTTCTTTAATCCCTTTCCAGAATTCTTCTACTGTATTTCCAATCGGTGTTACCGCTCCAAGTCCGGTCACTACAACTCTTCTTTTCATACTGATCTCCTTTATATCTAGATTGCCATTCCACCGTCTACGTTCAACACCTGTCCCGTAATATATCCCGCCTGCTCAGAAGCCAGGAATGCAACTGCTTCTGCGATATCTTCCGGCTCTCCAAAGGTTCCCAGCGGTATCTGGGAAACGGCACCTTCTTTTACTTTATCCGGCAGAACGGCCGTCATTTCGGTATTAATAAATCCCGGTGCAACTGCATTGACTGTAATTCCTCTTGCTGCCAGCTCCCTTGCAGCTGATTTGGTCAATCCAATCACTCCTGCTTTGGAAGCAGAATAGTTTGCCTGTCCCGCATTTCCAAGCACACCGGAAACGGAGGACATATTAATGATGCGTCCGCTTCTCTGCTTAATCATCTGTCTTGCAACAAAACGAATACAATTGAATGTGCCTTTCAGATTCGTATCCAGAACCGCATCATAATCCGCTTCTGACATCTTCATCAAAAGACCATCTTTTGTGATTCCTGCATTATTTACCAGGATATCTACGCGTCCAAACTGAGCAATTACTTCTTTAAAAAAAGCTTCACATGCATTAAAATCAGAAACATTACACTGAAAAACCTCAGCCTTTCCTCCCTTTGCTTCGATTTCCTGCTTCACTTCTTCTGCACGTTCTTTGGAACCATTGTAATTGATAATAACAACTGCCCCCTCGGATGCCAGTTTCAATGCAATTGCTTTTCCGATTCCTCTGGAGGCACCTGTCACGACTGCTACTTTTCCATTTAACATAATTCATTTACCACCTTATCTACATCTTCCCAGCATGCTACATTATACACCTTAACATCACGGTTAATTTTCTTCATAAATCCTGCCAGTGTGCGTCCCGGTCCAATTTCTACAAATGTATCCACACCATCTGCAATCATATTCTCCACACTCTGCTGCCAGCGTACAGAAGATGCTACCTGACGCGCAAGCAGTTCTTTTGTTTCTTCAATGTCTCTGACATATTCTCCTGTCACATTTGTCACATAAGGAATCAAAAGTGGAGATACTTCAATACTATCCAGCACTTTTCCAAGCTCCTTACCAGCATCCTGAAGCATCGGAGAATGAAATGGCCCGCTGACGTTTAAAGGCATGACACGTTTTGCCCCTGCTTCTTTTAATGCATCAGAAGCTTTCTCCACACTTTCTTTCCAGCCGGTAATGACAATCTGCCCCGGACAGTTATAATTGGCAACACTGGCTCCGTCAATCTCTGCAATAATCTCTTCGATTTTCTCTCCGGTCATTCCCAAGACTGCTGCCATAGAGCCCTTTCCTCCCGGAACTGCATTCTGCATTAATATTCCACGTTTCCGAACCGTCGTAACTGCATCATCCACGCTCATACCCCCTGCAGCTGCAATCGCACAGTATTCTCCAAGGCTTAGACCAGCGGTTACATCTGCTTTCAGTCCACGCTCTTCCAAAACCTTTTCCATTGCCATACAGACAGTTACAAGTGCCGCCTGTGTGTATTCTGTCTGGTCCAGCCGGTCGTTTTCTTCAAAACACAATGCTCTCATATCTATATTCAGCAATTCAGATGCTTTGTCTATAATCTGCCTTGCTGTTTCACTCTGTTCATAAAAATCTTGTCCCATTCCGGCTTTTTGAGCGCCCTGTCCTGGAAACATAAATGCAATCTTACTCATAGAAGCCCTTTCCTCCGATTAAATCGTCTGTTTCTTTCACCAGTTTTTGAATCAAATCATGACATGACATTTCTTCTTTTACCAGTCCGGCAATCTGTCCTGCCATCACGCTTCCGTTTGCTACATCGCCGTCCACGACCGCTTTTCTCAAACCACCCAAAGTTAAAAGTTCCAGCTCTTCAAAAGTGGCACCTGCCTGCTCTTTTTCCAGATAAGTCTTTGTCATCTGGTTGCGCAGAGCACGTACCGGGTGACCGGTAGTTCTTCCTGTTACTCTGGAATCGATATCTCTCGCCTTGAGAATACATTTTTTATAGTTTTCATGAACCTGAGATTCATTCACCACTACAAAATGAGTCCCCATCTGCACTCCTTGTGCACCCAGCATAAATGCAGCCGCAATTCCTCTTCCGTCTGCAATTCCCCCAGCTGCAATAACAGGAACATTCACTGCATCTACAACCTGAGGTATAAGTACCATGGTTGTATTCTCACCAATATGTCCGCCGGCCTCTGTTCCCTCTGCTACAAGTGCATCTGCACCGCATCTTTCCATACGCTTTGCCAGCGCAACAGATGCAACAACCGGGATTACCTTTACTCCGGCTTCCTTCCACATCTTCATATATTTTTCCGGAGAACCGGCACCTGTCGTAACGACTTTTACACCCTCCTCCACAATGACTTTTGCCACCTCATCAGCATATGGACTCATCAGCATAATATTTACACCGAATGGTTTGTCTGTCAGCTTTTTTGCTTCTCGTATCTGTTCCCGCACCCAGTCGGCCGGGGCACTTGCGGCGCCTATCAGACCGAGTCCGCCGGCTTCGGATACGGCGGCTGCAAGATGATATTCAGCAACCCATGCCATTCCGCCCTGTATAATCGGATACTCTATTCCTAAAAGTTCGGTTACTTTTGTTTTCATACTAACAACCTTTCTTCTCTCTTATTATTTATGTTCTTCTAAATATTTCATTACGTCTTTAACTGTTGTCATCTGCTCCAGGTCTTCAGACGGAATTTCTACGTTGAATTCCTCTTCAAACGCCATTACCATTTCAAATAAATCCAGAGAATCTGCCCCCAAATCCTCTTTGAAAGAAGTTTCCTCTGTAATTACATCTGCATCTGCTCCTAATGAATCTGCTACGATTTCTTTAATTTTCTCTAACATGTCTTTGTTATCCTTTCTTCATTCCATTTTATACTGTGCATTCTCCGTTTTCAGAATGCCTATTATGTAATCCGGCTCTGCCGGCAATTACCACTATTTCTTTGCCTACCATTCTAAAAGGCTGGCTCCCCAGGAGAGTCCTGCTCCAAATCCAGAAATTATCAGCTTTTGTCCTTTCTTAAGCCGCCCTTCTCTATTCATCTCATCAAGCAAAATGGGAATACTTGCAGAAGATGTATTTCCATATTCTTCTAAATTCATAGGGAATTTTTCAATATCTGCCTTCAGCCTTTTGGCAACAGCCTCTACAATTCTTCTGTTTGCCTGGTGCAGAATAAAATAATCAATCTCCTCTATGCCGATACCTGCTTTCTCCAAAAGTTCCTCAATCACTTCCGGCACTTTCTTCACTGCAAACTTAAAGACACTCTGTCCATCCATCTGCATATAGGACTCCATATCTTCTCCCTCTTCATTTCTTCCTTGACGATGACGGCTCATACAAGTTAATGCTGCGCCTTTGAGTCCATCGGAATGCGTCACTGCCGGATACACCGCCCCTTCTTCTGCTCGAAGAACTGCCGCTCCCGCGCCGTCCCCAAACAAAATACAAGTACTGCGGTCTTTCCAATTTATCAGATTAGATAAACTTTCCGCTCCAATAATCAGCGCCGTATGATACATCCCTGCTGTTAGGTATGCCTGTGCCGTATTATAGGCAAAAACAAACCCTGTACATGCAGCATTCAAATCAAATCCTGTCGCATTCACTGCTCCAAGTTCTTTTTGCACCTCACATGCCGTACAGGGAAGTATCACTTCCGAAGAAATGGTGGAAACCAGAATTAAATCGATTTCTTCCGGTGAAATTCCGCTTTGTTCGATTGCCTGCCGGGCTGCTTTCACTGCCATAGAAACGGTTGTATCATTTTCAATGATATGCCGCCTGGCAACGCCTGTACGTTCCCTGATCCATGTATCATTCGTGTCCACGATTCTGGATAAATCATGATTATCCACTACATGAGCAGGTACATAAGCCCCTGTTCCACATATTTTTCCAATCATATCTCTTCTCCATAATAGATGTTGTAATATTTTTATTTTAAAATACTTTGATTATCAAAGTATATCATATAAATTTCATTTGTCAATAATCTTTCCTCGACAATTTCCGCATTATCATTTAAACTTTATATTGATACATATTCAGTATTTATTGCTTAGATTGGAGTATACGATGTATAAAAAATTTCATTATTTACATGAAGATGCAAAAGAAATCCGCAAAGAAGTATTTGTAAGAGAACAGGGGTTTAAACATGAATTTGATGATGTTGATGAAACTGCGGTTCATCTCGTATTTTATAGCGGGACCGGGTGTGATAAAACTCCCGCCGGAGTCTGCCGATACTTTCCGGGAGAAACAAAACATGAATACATGATAGGAAGAATTGCGGTACTAAAACCATACCGGCACATGCAGCTTGGCAGCCGCATCCTTGCAGCCGCTGAGGAAAATATAAAAGCCGAGGGAGGTACAAAAAGTACTCTCTTCGCTCAAGTCCGTGCCCGGGAATTTTACGAGCGAAACGGATATACACCTGTTGGAGATATATTTCTGGAAGAATATTGTGAACACATACGGATGGAAAAAATATTGCTTTAGATAAGAAGTAGGAGGATTATGTTATGTTAGAAATTGGAACAAAAGCACCGGATTTTACACTATATGACCAGGAAGGAAACGAAGTTTCTCTTTCTGATTTCAAAGGAAAGAAAGTGATTCTTTATTTTTATCCGAAAGACAATACGCCGGGCTGTACGGCCGAGGCATGCAGTCTGCGCGACGGCCGCGACGAGTTGCGCGAGATGGGCTTCGAAGTCGTGGGCGTAAGTCCCGACAGCGAGAAATCGCATCGGGGATTTATCGAAAAGCAGGGGCTGAACTTCACGCTGCTTTCCGATCCCGACAAGGTCGTTGCGAAAGCCTACGGCGTTTGGGGCGAAAAGAAGTTCATGGGGCGTACGTTCATGGGTATTTTG
>CASERA010000068.1 GCA_949290175.1 uncultured Ruminococcus sp. | reverse complement strand
TGTCATAGCAGGTCCAAACTGTCCCGGCTGATAAATCACTTCTGAAATACTGTCCGGATACACCCCGCTCTTTACACGGTTCATAATGACAGCCCCCACTGCTACCTGTCCTTCGTAAGGCTGATTTCCTGCTTCACAAAAAATAATTGATGCCATCAGCTGCTGTTCTTCCGCCTGGATCTGAGCACGTGCTGCTTCTTCTGCTGCGCGTTTTGCTTCTTCTTCTGCACGTCTTGCTTCCTCTTCGGCTTTTCGTTTCGCCTCTTCTTCTGCAGCAGCCTTTGCCGCTTTTGCTGTTGCTATTGTCTCATCCACTGCATCTTTTGAAACACTTTCTATCACTGCTGCCATAGTTTCACCCCCTTGTGCATACACTCCATTTTCCTGTGCAAGACTTCGAGACTGATTTGCTGCTGTCTGACCGGCAAATCCTGCCGCAAATAACATACTTGCTGTATAAACAGTAAGAACCGACATAAATCGTTTTCTCTGTTTCATAAGTAATACCCTCCTAATTATTGCAATATCTTTACATACTTTTATGAAATATATGAACTAAATTTCAAACTTATTACAAATATTACAAAGTTGTTACGATCGGTATTCTAATATAAAAAAACGATTCTGTCAACTAAAAAATTTCTTTACAGTCGGTAGACCTCATCTGCCATCTCTGCAACTGCCGGAGAATGTGTTACCAGAATTACACATCTCCCCTCTTTATGTGCCAGCTCCAGAAAAATTTCCATAATCTCCTGCTGGGTATCCGGATCTAGATTTCCCGTAGGTTCATCCGCAACAATAATCTGCGGATTATAAGACAGTGCCCTTGCAATGGCAACTCTTTGCTGCTGTCCTCCCGATAACTTCAAAACCCGTCTTTTGCCTTCTTCCTCCGTCAAAGATACGTTTTCCAGAAGTGCCATAGCATGTGCTTTTTTGTCTGCATACTTGCATCCTGAAATATCCATGGAAAGAATTACATTTTCCACTGCTGTCAATTGGGGAAGAAGATTGAAGCTCTGGAAAATCACTCCAATATTCCGGCTTCTGTAATCATATCGGTTGATATCCGCAATATCTTCTCCATTCAGATAGATATTCCCCTGAGTCGGTACTGCCAAACCGGAAATCAAAGATAAAAGTGTAGTTTTTCCTGCTCCTGATTTTCCTGTAATCGCATACAGCTTTCCTTGTTCAAATGAATAAGAAATATCAGATAATACCTTTTTGCTGCTGCGCTCATAACTATATGATACCCTGTCTAACTGTAATATATTCATTCCAGTTCCTCCTAATCCCGATTGCTTAATATTCGAAGCGGATCATAACGCAGAATAAATATCAGCGCCGTACATCCTGAAACTAAAGTTAATAAAAGTCCAATTCCTATCATTTCCACAATTACCATCAGATTTGTTGCTGAAGAAATGCTGTCCACATATGATACTGCTGCCTGAAAACCTCCGGGGCCGCCTTGTCCTGGTTCCTGCTCTGCTCCTTTTCCGGAAACATTGCTTTCTGAAGACATACCCTGAGTATCATTGCCGCCCTGCTGCATTCCCATCTCACGTCCGAAACGTTCTGTCTGTCCTGCGAAAGACGAAGACGTACTTTCTATCTGCTGTTCCAGAAGCTGATTGGTAATGGGTACCGAAGATACCGCTCCAATTCCCGCTCCTATGATTAATGCACAAAAAGTTACGCACAAAGACTCAGTTAAAAATTGAACTGCTATTTTCCATTTTTTCATTCCAATTGCCGCCAACACACCGATTTCATACTTCCGTTCCCGAATTGAAAAGATATGAAGCACTACCAAAATTGCTGCACCGATTACAAGAATGACCAGCAGGAAGTATCCTGCATATTTACTTAGATTCTGCAGTGGTTCCAGGCTTTGTTCATATGTTGTCAAGTCACTGGAGGTAATCGTATAGTTTTCAGGAAGCCCCAGTTCTTCTGCTTCCCCTTCGAACTTTTCATAATCCTCCACAGAATTAAATTCATATGTACCATTCAGCATAGACTGCATTGCTGTCGTAGTTGTCTGACCTGTTGTACTGTCTGTCGTAGTTTCTGCTACGCTTTCTGACTGATTTAAAATCTCTTCCAGGGTCTGATAGCTTACATAAATCTGATTTGCACTGTCTGCCGCTGTGGAAAATCCGCCCATCATATTCATTGTTGAATCTCCTGCAGATTCTTTTTCATAAATTCCGCAGATTGTTAACTCATACGTTTCATCTTCTGCATTCGGATTAGAAAGTGTAATAGTATCTCCCACAGATAAGCTGTTATAAGATGCAAGTTCCGAATTAATCACACAAGTAGAATCTGCCGTTCCTTCTGCAAACATCGCCCCATCTGTAATAGAACTGCTTCCTTCAATAAAATCTGTCATGGCTGCATCAGAACTATATCCTGTCACTGTGAAATCTCCCTGGGTTCCCATACGGCC
>CASERA010000067.1 GCA_949290175.1 uncultured Ruminococcus sp. | reverse complement strand
ATCCAAATCGTCAAGTGTCTGTATATAGTACGTATTGTTACATGCCCCATGGCATATTTCAAATAACTTCTGGGTATTGGAACTATGTTTGTCACCAATAACTATCATAGCATCCACCTCTTCTGCAATACTACGTGCTTCTGTCTGCCGTTCTTTTGTAGCATTACAGATTGTATTTAAAACACTTACATCATAACTCTTTTCCGAAATAATTTCAACTAAATCTTGAAATTTATTGTAATTAAATGTCGTTTGTGCTACGATACATACCTTTCTGCCTGATTCTATTTCTATTTTTTCAATATCTTCCTGATTTTGCACCACAAAAACGTCTTTCCCTGCCCATCCGCGAATTCCTTCAACTTCAGGATGATCCGGATTTCCAATGATAATAATGATTTTGCCGGCAGCACTCTCTCTACTGACGATATTGTGAATTTTCTTTACAAACGGGCATGTGGCATCAACAATTGAAATTTGTTTCTTTTCCAGTTTGTCATAAATATATTTGGGTACTCCATGAGAACGGATAATCACCGTACCGCTATCCAGCCGGTTCAACTCTTCTTCTGAACGGAGGACCTTTACCCCGTGCTTCTCCATATCTTTTACCACTTCTTCGTTATGAATAATCGGGCCGTACGTATAAATCTGCCCTGCATTCTGTTCCTCCAACTGTTTATATACTGTTTCCACAGCCCGCTTCACACCAAAACA
Organism: uncultured Ruminococcus sp.; assembly: GCA_949290175.1. Lineage (GTDB taxonomy): Bacteria > Bacillota > Clostridia > Lachnospirales > Lachnospiraceae > Mediterraneibacter. The sequence goes on along the minus strand of CASERA010000067.1, from coordinate 3,225 downwards.
AAAACCGGCTGTTTTTGCTCTCTTTATTTCCATATTTGCTGCCTCCTTTTAAAATGAGCGAAATTATTTGCAGTAACTGCAAATTACTGCGACTACTTCGTCAACCGTCATATCTGAGCTATCTACAAGGATTGCATCCTCTGCCTGTTTCAGAGGGGCTGTTTTTCTGTTCATATCCCGCTCATCTCTTTTTTGGATATCTCTTGCCACTTCATCAAACTGGCAGAAAATGCCTTTTTCTGTCAATTCATCAAACCTTCTTTTTGCCCTTGTTTCCACGCTTGCTGTCAGATAAATTTTCACATCTGCATCTGGAAGAACATTCGTTCCAATATCACGCCCATCCATAATCACATCTTTCTCTGAGGCCAGATTTCTTTGCAAGTCCAAAAGTCTGGCACGCACTTCCGGCACAGCAGAACTTACAGACGCCATATTTCCGACTGCTTCCTCACGAAGCTTTGCCGTAACATTTTCACCATTTAAATAAACCTGCTGCATCCCATCTTCGTATTCAATACCGACCCGTGCCTCCTTTGCCGCTTTCCGAATTTTTTCTATTTCCTGCGGTAAAATTCCGCAATCAAGAAAATAGACAGCCATCGCACGGTACATCGCACCGGTATCTACATAAATATATCCTTTTTGTTTTGCGACCAGCTTCGCGATTGTACTCTTCCCTGCCCCAGCCGGTCCATCAATTGCTACGTTATACCCCACGTTTCTTTTCTCCTTTTCTCAGTTCTATATCATTTGATAGAATGCATGACAACACTATCTGTAAAAATACTTCTGCTACAAAATTGAAATTCCCGCTAAATATGCCGTAGACCATGCAATCTGGAGATTAAATCCTCCGGTCAATGCGTCTAAATCTAATACTTCTCCTGCAAAATAAAGTCCGGAGATTTTTTTTGACTCCATCGTTCCGGGGTCAACTTCCTTGACACTGACTCCACCTTTTGTAATAATTGCCTCTTTATAACTTCTCAAACCTGTCAGAGTCATTTCGAAATGTTTTATCATATATACAAAATGCTGACGTTCCTCCCTGGAAATCTCATTTACTTTCTTCTCCGGTAAAATTCCGGAAAGTTCCAGCATAACCGGCTTCAATTTTGAAGGAAATAGATGATCTATCGCATTTTTAAATTGTTTATTTTTGTTTTCATCAAATTCACGGAGTACTCTGGCATCCAGCTGTTCTACGGTCAGCACCGGTTTCAAATCAATGGAAAGTTTTAGCTCTTTTTCACTTAGTTTCTTTCCAATCGCACTGCTGGCACTTAAAATAATCGGACCACTGACTCCATAATGGGTGAACAGCATCTCTCCAAATTCTTCATACAACTTCTTCTTGCCGTCATAAATGGAAACATTCACATTCCGTAAAGAAAGCCCCTGCAATTCTTTTGCATACCACTCTTTCACTTCCATTGGTACCAGAGACGGATACAGTTCTGTGACTTTGTGCCCCACTTTCTTTGCAAACCGATATCCATCTCCCGTAGAACCCGTAGCCGGATAAGAAATCCCACCTGTTGCAATAATACAGGCATCCCCTTTTATCTTTTGCCCATCTTTTAAAAGAATACCAGAGAAATGTCCGTCAACAGCTAACACCTCAGATACTTCCGTCTGAAGACAGGTATGGACTCCCATTCTGTCCATCTCCCGTTTTAAACCGCCAATCACATCAGAAGAATGGTCAGATACCGGAAAAACACGGTTTCCACGCTCTATTTTCGTTTTGACGCCTAAATTTTCAAAAAAATCAATTACCTGTTCATTCGTAAAACTGTAAAAACTACTGTATAAAAATTTAGGATTGCTCATGACAGATGAAAAAAGAACATCCATATCTCCTGCATTTGTAATATTGCAGCGCCCTTTCCCAGTAATGAACAGTTTTCTCCCTAATCTATCATTTTTTTCATATAGCCAGACTTCATGACCATTTCCTGCTGCCGTAACTGCCGCCATCATTCCTGCAGCACCGCCTCCGATAATCAGAACTTTACTCATAATACTTTTCCTCTTGTTTTCTATCCGGATTGATAGGCACTGTATCATTTACCTGATTCAGCTCGTCCCCACTGTATACCTGATACTCACCCCAAATTTCCTCCAGGGTCTCCAGTGTTTCCACAACCTCTTTTTGCTTCTTCATACAAAGAGCTACCACCAATGCATTAATCACACTCAACGGTGCCACCAGAGAATCCACGATAGACGCCATATCACTTCTGGCAATCAGATTGCAGGAAGAGTAAAGATTCATTGGGGAATGCACGCTATCTGTCAGTGTAATCACTTTCGCCTTCCGGTTACTTGCAAATTCCAGGGCCTTTAGTGTCCGCATAGAATATCTTGGAAAACTGATTCCAATAATCACATCCTCTTCATTAATCCGAATCAGCTGCTCAAAAATCTCACTGGAACTATTGGTGTTTACAGCAGTAACATTGTCACATACCAGATTCAGATAAAAGCCCAGAAATGCAGCAAGCGGCGCACAACTGCGGATTCCAACGATATAAATTTTCCTGGCATTCAGAATCGTATCTATTGCCAGTTCAAACGCCTTCTGGTCAATTCCTGCCAGCGTAAGCTTTATCTTTTCAATATCCGACTGAAGGACTGTCTCCAGTATTTCAGACTGCGTAATCCTTCCATAAGTCACTTCCATTCTTTGAATAGAATTTAATTTATTACGAACCAGCTCTTCCAGTGCCTTCTGAAAGCCGGGATACCCCTTATATCCGATTTGTGTTGCAAAACGGACAACTGTGGATTCACTGACCCCCACAACTTCTCCTAATTTTGCAGCTGTCAAAAAAACGGCTTTATCATAATTTTTTGTAACATAATCCGCAAGACGTTTCTGCCCCTTGCTCATTTTTTTATATTTTTTTTCTATTCGGATTAGTAATTCGTTTGTACTATTTTCACCCACGCTCTATTTCCTCTTCTCATCTTTAACTTTTTCTATCTGCAAACAGCCTGAATTCCTCTGCTATTTCCTGCTGCATGTTTCGTTTTAAATGGGTCTTGTATACTCCTGCAACCACAATTTTTCCTTTTCACTTAAATATGGGCTGATTTTTTCATAAACCTTTCCATGATAATCATTCAAAAGCATTCTTTCGTACTCTGTCAAAAGCTCCGGTACAATCGCATCTAAATCAATTGGTACAAATGTCAGCAATTCAAAATAAAGAAACT
>CASERA010000066.1 GCA_949290175.1 uncultured Ruminococcus sp. | reverse complement strand
TGGATGCTGCGGCTGCTGTCAATGCAGGAATGACAGACGCTGCCAGTCCATTTGCCATGGCCAGCGGAATGTTAAGTAATGTATTATATTTTCCCGTATAAATCCCCTGCGAAGCAATATAATCTTTCAGCGGAACTCCCTGGGCAACCATAATTTTATTAAATAATGTCAGGTCAATAATCTGATTAATATTGTAAATCGCCGTACTGAAAATGACCGGTGCAATTGTCAAAAGCAGAACTTTTAAAATCTGCTTATAACTGTCTTGATGATGTGAACGGTCTTTCTGTATCTGCCGATGCATTATTTTATGAAATAATGAGAACACAAACAACAGAAATAACAATGCGACCAATGCACCTGTTGCCGTTCCTAATGTACCGCCGGCCGCTCCATAAGCAGGTGCAAGAAGTTCGTTGTTCTGTTTTTCAGCTGCAGCCGCTCCTATTCTTATGAGAATACTTGCTCCGGTTAAACTGACTATCGCATTCGTTATCTGCTCCAGAATCTGTGAAATCGCCGTGGGAACCATGGTTCCCATACCCTGAAAATATCCTCTGAGGACACCCATCACTGCAACAATAAAGAGTGCCGGAGACAGTACACGTAAGGGATATGCACTCAAAGGTGATTCCATAAGATGTTTGGCAATCACATCTGCTCCCAGGAATACCGCTAACGCAACGACTGCTCCCACAGATACCGCAAACATGAGTGCACATCTGAAAATCCGATATGCGTTCCGCGGCTGATGCAGTGCCATCTTTGTAGAAACCAGTTTGGACACTGCAATAGGAAGACTAAAGGATGACAACATCAGTGCCATAGCATATACTTCAAATGCATATCCCAAGAATCCATTTCCTTCATCTCCAATGATATTTGTCAGTGGAATCCGGTAAAGCGCACCGATGATTTTTGTAATCACCGCAGCTGCAGCCAGTATCGCTCCCTGTACTAAAAAATCAGTTTCTTTTGATTTCTTTTTTCTTTTTCTATTCTTCTGTATTTCAGCCATCAATCTCCTCCACCGCTATCTGAAAATTTGAACTTTCTCCATAATCTCACGCTGCCTTTGCTCCATAATCAAACGCTCATCTTCTTCCATATGGTCATATCCAAACAAATGCAACATGCTGTGTGCGATTAAAAATGCGAATTCCCGTTTTGGAGAATGGCCGAATTCTTCAGCCTGCAAAAGAACTTTGTCCTTAGAAATTACAATATCTCCCAGCAGCAGTTCTCCGGATTCCGGATTAAATGCCTCTTCCGGGTTTTTTTCCGCCGACGTAAGTTCCCCTGGAATTTCATATTCCAGCATTGGAAACGACAGCACATCTGTAGCTTTATCTATATTTCGGAACATTTCATTCATTTTCCGGATTTCTTCATCCGTGGTAAGCAGAAGATTCACCTCCGCTTCATACGGACATTCCTCATATTCCAGTGCTGCTTTTACTACCAGTTTTGCAACTGCTCCCGTATCAAACGGAAGTGTCGCATCCCCTTCTTCTTCAATATATAAACTCATGATTTTCTCCTCTTCCCGTTGTCTTGCCTGCGGGAATTTTTCTTTTCATATTCTTCGTATGCTTTGACAATTTTCTGAACCAGCGGATGTCGAACCACATCTTTGCTGGTCAATGTACATATACTAATCCCCTCTAAATTCTTCACTACATTAACTGCCACATCTAATCCCGAAATCATTCCTGATGGGAGGTCTTTCTGCGTAGAGTCTCCGGTAATGACTACTTTAGAGCCAAAACCAATACGCGTCAGAAACATTTTCATCTGTGCCGGTGTTGTATTCTGTGCTTCATCCAGAATGATAAATGCATTGTCCAGCGTCCTTCCCCTCATATAGGCAAGAGGGGCAACTTCAATCAGTCCTTTTTCTGAATTTTTCAAAAAACTTTCTGCTCCCATAATCTGATAAAGAGCATCATATAGAGGACGCAGATACGGATCAATCTTACTCTGTAAATCTCCCGGAAGAAATCCGAGCTTCTCGCCTGCCTCAATTGCTGGTCTTGTTAAAATAATCCTGCCCACTTCATTTCTTTGAAAAGCGGTGATTGCCATTGCCATTGCTAGGTATGTTTTTCCTGTTCCTGCCGGCCCAAGTCCGAATGTAACCATTCCTTCCCTGATAGCATCGACATAGCGCTTTTGTCCCAGAGTTTTTGGTTTAATCGGTTTTCCCTGCAATGTATGACAAATCAAGTTTCGGTCCATCTCTACAATGACCTCTTCCTGGTCTTCATATACAAGTGAAATTGCATAATCTACATTTTGCTCTGTAATTGTATTGCCCCTGCGGGAAAGCTCGGTCAGCTGGGTTAGTACCCGCATAGCCTTTTGAGCATTTTGGCTTTCTCCGAGTATTTTCACACTTCCATCTCGTGGAATCAGTGTCACATGAAGCATCCGCTCCAGTTTTTTTGCATAAACATCAAATTGGCCGAACACATTCTTTTCGTGTTCTGCCGGTATATCAATCATCAGTTCTGAGAGACTCATCCTCACTATTCCTTTCAATCGTTAATATTTCTGTATCTGCCTTTTCTGCAATCTCCTGGTTTAAAGAGATATCACCTTTTGCAGAAGCAGAATTTTGACTTATGTGTATTTTAACACTATTTCCTCGAATTTGAATACCTTTTTCCTGTAATTCTTTAGAAAATTGTTCGAAATTTTCACTCAATTCTATTTGCAGCGCATTTTTGGTACATCGTTTCTTCTCAGAAACATAGGAATTCACCACTTTCCATCCATAAGAAACAGGAAGATAAAAATTCTCTCCCAGCTTCACCCGGTGTTCTTCTGTATAAACATCACTCTCGGAATATGTGTTTCTGAGTCCACCTATTCGTAGATTCCATTTTCCCAGTCTAACATAAAATTGAAAACATTTCGACTTCTCATATGCCTTTTCCAGATAGTATGTACTAATTGTATCCTCATAATCCATCTGTGTATCTGCATAAATATCTGCATCCGCCTGGCGGTACTGGTAATCAATTACTTCTCCTGCATCATTGAGCACATCTACTCTCCCAGAAACTAAAAGGTCGCCTTTTTGTACAGTATCTCCAACATGTACCTGTGGGACTCCGGCTCTCGTAATGATACTTGTGATGACACCATCCTGAGAAGCAATTAGATCATTTGGAGTTTCTTCTTTTTGCACTTCCTGAAATGTATCTTCATTTTCTTTTACTTGAATTTTAAGTCTGCTTCCATCAATTGAAGCAGATACCCATACAATATCGTCATATTCTTTTCTTATATCTCGGACAATCTGTGCACAGTCAATTTTCGATTTTTTCATATAAGGAGAAATATCTTGCTTTTCCAGAAATTCTAATAGCGTTTCATCAGTCCACTTTTCATTTCCTTCAAAATGGAT
>CASERA010000065.1 GCA_949290175.1 uncultured Ruminococcus sp. | reverse complement strand
GCTGCAAAATTTTCTTTGTTATAAATCATATATTCTTCTGCTATTGTTGTTTTCTCAAGCTGATATCCCAACGATTTTAATGCCATTGTCAATGCAACACTTTCACATCCTGTCGGCAGTTCCGGCTTCTGAAGAATTACTTCTGTTTCTATAAATGCTGTTTTTGGAAGCTCTTCTCTCATTTTTTCAATTTCTCTTTCCTCCTGCTCCGTCCGGGTCATCTTTTGAATGACAAGACGCTGTGCCGCCGCTTCTTCTGCTTCTTCCTTTTCTGCCGCTTTTCTTTCACACCCTGTTACCAGAAGTGCTGCCATAAATAATAACAAGATCAGACCCATCATTCTGTTTTTCATATAAAATCCTTTCCTTTTTATAAAATAGTGTACCCAGATTTTTTTAAATGAGGACTCGATTTTAAAAAATTTAAGAAAAAAATTTACTTTCCGATTGACAATTTTCATGAAGTTGATATATTAGATTTTATTGAAGTGCATGATTTTTCAAGGAGGTTAAAGATTATGAAATATTCTATTATTTACAGCAGTAAAACAGGAAATACAGAAAAATTAGCCGATAATATTAAAAAGACTCTCTCACAGGACGAATGCATCTATTTTGGAGTCCCGTCCTCAGAAGCAGCTTGCGCTGACATTATTTTCGCGGGATTCTGGACAGATAAAGGCTCCTGTGATGAATCTGTTGCCAAATTTTTACAGGGGCTTTCCCAAAAAAATGTTTTTTTATTTGGAACTGCAGGGTTTGGACGCAGTGAATCCTATTATTCGAAAATCCTGGACAATGTAAAAAAGAATCTTTCTAAAACCTGTACCGTAATAGGAACTTTCATGTGCCAGGGAAAAATGCAGCCGTCTGTTCGGGCACGTTATGAAGGCATGATGGAAGAAAATCTTGAAACCGCCAAAGAACTGATTGCCAATTTTGACGAAGCATTAAAACATCCTGATATACACGACTTAGAAATGTTGACAGCAACGATACAAAAACTATCCTAACTGTCATGAGAAAAAAGAGTTCACATGCGAACTCTTTTTTCTAAATATTCCATAGTGAATGCCGGGACCGTTCATTTATTCTTATTATTTCGACTCTCTTTTCTCTTTCAAAATCTGTACATTTGCATCTACTGCCTTCTTGCTCAGCGGATATATGAATTTAAGTGCAAGTGCAAGTAAAATAAATCCGGCTGCCGGAACCAGGCAGGTGATGTTGTAAATTCCGTCGACTACATTTGTGTCAAACGCTGTTGCTTTGGAATAACCAATGATTGACAGCAGTCCTCCTGTCAGACCGGAAGAAGCAGCCTGCCCCAGTTTACGTGCAAAAGAATATACGGCATAAATAGTTCCGTCAGAACGTTTTCCTGTTTTTACTTCCGCATCATCAATAACATCTGTAATCATCGCCCAGCATACCAGGTTAAAAAAAGCAATTCCTATATATGATACTGTATAGAGGGCAATCCACACTACGATATTATCTGTGTGAAGAATAAATGCCACAATCAGTGCTGCTGCACCAGTTAACGCTCCATACATAGACAACTCTTTTTTACCAATTTTAGAAGAAAGTTTTACTGTAAATGTAGCCAGTACAATAGTCAATATACTCCCCATCATGTTTGATACAGATAAGGCTCCCACATTTCCAAAATAGTTCGGATAAATGTAGTTTCCCATTCCTGTCAGCGTCAGCTGGGAAAGAAGCAACAGAAGAGCCGCCGCAACAATGCCAACCAGTGCTCTGTTTGTAACCAGGTACTTGATTAAGCCTGTGAGACTAAATTTTTCTGTTGTCTGCTGTATTTTTACTCGTTCCGTTGTCATATTATAACAAAGCAAATAGCAGATTACCGCAAAGATGGAACATATCAGCGCTGCCAGAGCCATATTGGTTCCAGAAAGTACCGTATTTCCCGCTTCATCCGTATAATACACTACCAGTGGAAGAACAACACCAATTACTGTACTGGCCAGCGTTGCACCGATGGTTCTCCAGTTTGAAAGTGCCGCTCTGTGCTCCGGCTCTGCTGAAATCGCAGATGCCATGGAACCGTAAGGAATATTAATACCTGTATAAAGGACACTTCCCCACAGCAGGTAAGTGAGGAACATCCAGAAAATCTTAAATGCCATGGGCATATCCTGGAACCACACCGCATACATCAAAAATGACGCCAGCGCTACCGGACCACATACCAGTTTAATCCATGGTGCGAATTTCCCTTTCACTGTCCCCTTACTCCGGTCACAAATCTGTCCCATTGCCACATCCGTAAAGGCATCCGCAATTCTGGCCAGCATCATCAAAAGGCCTACAACTCCGGCTGGAACCTCCATAACATCCGTATAGAATTTTAATAAAAACATAGACGAAAGCAGAAAGGTAAAATCATTTCCAAAATCTCCAAACATGTATCCTATCTTGTCTCTCATACCAAAAGGTTTCATTTGTTTTGCCTGATTACTCAACTTGAGCTACCTCCTTTTTCCTTTATCCAGCAATATTATGCCCCTTTACCTCGAATTCCAAACAAATCAACGTTCGACACTTATCGAATCAAATCTCTGATTCTAAATAATTTTACATTCTGTACAAATTCTGTTATAATATTCCTCGCAACACGAAAGGACATTGAAATATGATGATATTTAACAGACCTCAATTATTTCTAAAATTTCATATAAAAATTCTTACAGGCTGACAGACAGCCTGTTTTTTTTCGCTTTACCACAGTAACTTGACGCATAATATGCAGCTTGAAAGGAGACTATAATGACAACCAATATCTTTAAACCTAAAAATATTTTTATGATTTTACTCGGAAATACCACGATGGCATTGGGCATTGTGATGTTTCTTCTTCCAAACAATTTGATGACTGGAGGAACCACCGGACTTTCTTTGATTTTTGAGCATTATTTCCATGTACGGATTTCTATTTTCGTATTTATTTTCAACTGTATCATGTTTTCTCTGGGCGGCATTATCCTGGGAAAAGATTTTGCATTGACCACACTGCTCAGTACCTTTTTCTATCCTATTGCACTTGGATTCTTTCAGAAATTCCCATTACTTGGAAATTTCACGGACAATAGACTTCTTGCCAGTATTTTTGCCGGGCTTTTCATTGGTTTTTCTCTAGGAATTGTAATCCGTGCAGGTGCTTCTACCGGAGGTATGGATATTCCACCATTGATTCTGAATAAAAAATACGGACTTCCGGTTTCCGTCATGCTATATGCCTTTGATTTTCTTATTTTGCTTGGACAGGCTCTGTTTTCGGATAAAAAGGCTATTTTATATGGTTTGATTCTGGTACTGACATATACTATCGTACTGGATAAAATCCTTGTCATGGGACAGGCGCAAAAAGGTCAATGAAGCCCTGTGAAAAGGATTTACACTTCCCAGAAATAACGGACATGGTAAAAAACAAAAAACAGGATGATTCAAAAGTTTCACACTCTTGAATCATCCTGCTTTTTATCTTGCCATTCTATAAATTTCAATCATATCTTCTTTTTTCAGCTGTTTTACTATCCCACAGCTTCCACCTTTTGCAATACTACATTTCTCTGCCATTTCTTCAATCTGCTCATCTGTCGGCTCTACTCCTAGTTCCTTCATATTCGTAGGCATATGAATGCTGCGATAGAACTCTTCCACAGCTTCGATTCCCTTCAAAATCGTATCTTCTTCATCTTTTCCAGAAACCATCATGACATTTTCTGCAAATTTTACAAAACGCTCCGGGCGTCCTTTGTATACATACCTTGCCCAGCTGCCCCAGACAGCAGCTAAACCTGCGCCGTGAGCAACATCGAACATTCCTCCGATTTCATGTTCCAGAGCATGTGTCGCCCAGTCTCCTCCGTCGGTACCACAGCCTGTCAATCCATTATGTGAAAGACTTCCTGCCCACATAACTTCTGCACGCGCCTCATAATTATCTGGTTCACTCATTAAAATCTTTGCATATTTTATCACCGTACGCATCAATGCTTCGCTGATTCCGTCTGTCAAGTCCATATTTTCACTTTGATTGAAATACCGTTCCATTGTATGCATCAAGATATCCGCACAGCCGCTGGCTGTCTGATATTCCGTCAGAGTCATGGTCAGTTCCGGATTCATCACAGCAAATACCGGTCTGCAAAAATCACTGCTGTACCCTCTCTTAATCCAGCCGTCCTCATTTGTAATTACGGAAGAATTACTCATCTCACTTCCGGCAGCCGCAATCGTAAGTACTGTACCTATCGGAAGACATGCAGATGCCTGCCGTTTATGATCATAAAAATCCCACACATCACCATCATTTGTCATACCGTAACCAATGGCTTTTGCGGAATCAATCACACTTCCTCCGCCCACTGCAAGGATAAAATCAACACCTTCTTTTTGGCACAGCTCAATTCCCTCATAAACCAGGGAAAGACGTGGATTCGGCACAACTCCTCCCAGCTGCACATGCCGGATTCCTTTTTCATCCAGAGACTTTATAATCCGCTCCAAAAGACCTGACTTCTTGGCACTTTGTCCCCCATAATGAATCAATACCTTTTTACATTTCTCCCCATTTACCAGTTCCCCAACCTGATTTTCCACACCTTTTCCAAATACAACTTTTGTCGGTGTATAAAAATTAAAGTTATTCATTCTGTCAACCTCCTATCTTTCCTTATCATACCATATCCTCTCAATCTCTGTATAGAATCCTTTTTTCCCATAAATCCTTTTCCAGTACCAGAATATTTTGCATTCTTATAGATTTTAGTTGACAATTGATAAAGATTATATTAACCTTGTAGTTAACTGAAAAACATAGAGGTTGCAAAGCATCAGAGTACCATGGGGAGCAGGCGTGCTAAGAACTATGGGAAAGGTAATCTTTGCCGATAGGTACTATATGGCGATATACTACCTAGGGGCTGTGGGAAATACTTACAGCACTCCTTCAGTAATGAAGAGGAGCTATTACACTACAAGTAAAGTCGTGTTATTAGCACGGCTTTTTTTGTATATGAAAGACTTTGCCACGAGAAAGCGCGAACTCTTTTTTATAGAAAAGCTCTTACGGCGTTACATTCAGGATATATTCAAAGGAAAATTCAGGAGGAAAAGATGAAGAGATTATGGAAAATGTTACCCGTATTATTATTAGTTTTGGCACTAATCCTTCCGACTTCAACTGCGTATGCCGAGACAGGAAATAATAATACATTTGTAGTAGGAATGGAATGCAACTATGCACCTTTTAACTGGACCCAGGTCAGTGAAACAAAGAATTCTGTACCATTAGAAGGCGGTGGTTATGCTGCCGGATATGACGTTACCATCGCACAGCAGATTGCTGACTATTTGGGAAAAGATTTAGTTATAAAAAAAATGAGCTGGGATGGTTTAGAGCCCGCCCTGCAATCCGGTACTATTGATGCCGTCATCGCAGGAATGACCGATACAGCTGATCGTCGTAAACGAGTCGATTTTACGGAAACTTATTATGAATCTGAAATGGTATTGATTGTACGCAAAGGTGACAATCTGGAAAATGCAGACAGTTTAGATGATTTCTCTAATAAGAAAGTATTAGGACAGTTAAATACACTCTATGACTCGGTGATCGATCAGATTCCAGATGTTCAGCATGCGACTGCACTGGAGGATTATCCTGCCATGGTTATGCAGTTAAGTACCCAGTTGGTGGATGCTGTAACAGCAGAACTTCCCGTAGCTGCAGGAATTGTTGCAACCAACCCTGATTTAACTTATGTAGAATTTGAAGAAGGCAAAGGTTTTCATGTTGATTTAACTGATACATCCGTCTCTATTGCCGTAAATAAAAATAACCCGGAATTAAGAGATGAAATCAATGAATATTTAGACACGTTAAGTTCTGATGATAAAAAAGAGATGATGGATACTGCCATTGATAATATTCCGGCTACAATTACGAACCTGAGCGATAATTTATTTGTTGCCGCAAAACAGATTTTCAGCGTATACAGCCCTTTATTCTTTCAAGGAATCGGCTCCACATTAATTCTGGCTTTCAGCGGTACGATTCTCGGATTATTCATCGGTCTGCTCATCGGTGCCATTCGTGCTATCCATGTGGATCAAAGAGACATCCTGCCAGTTAAAATCATAAAAAGAGCTGCCTGGCTTTTAACAACCTTCTATATCGAAGTATTTAGAGGAACACCAATGATGGT
>CASERA010000064.1 GCA_949290175.1 uncultured Ruminococcus sp. | reverse complement strand
TTTGGAATCTTCAAATTTTTACACGATTCTTCCATTTCCAGTTCATAAGAAAGCCTCTCTCCAAAACGATATTTTTGCAATCCCAGATAGGCCCTGACAAAATCCATCTCCTTGTGAATTTCTACTAAATCATTGCCCCACTCCACATATTGTCTTTGCATCGTTGCCAGTTTTTCCACCATGTCTGCAGTCTCCATCTCTCTTTTTATTATACTGTGCATTCGTATACTTTCTAGTGCATTGAATAAAAAGTGCGGGTGAATCTGGCTATGAAGTGCTAAAAGTTCTGCATTTTTCTGTGCAACAAGCATTTCCTGTTCCTGAATCTTATTTTTGTATAAAATTTGAATCAGTGCATTGAATCTGGCTGCCATCTTATTATAATTCCGCATCAAATCTCCGATTTCATCTTTGCCTCGTACATTTTTAATCACTACAAGCTTTTCATCCTCTACTTTCTTATAAACTTCACTCAGCTCACTGATACGATTTGTAAATGATTTATTCAGTCCATGCACCATAATCAATGGAAGGATGATATTTCCTAAAATCAACAACAAAATTGCCGGAATATTTTTTATCAGTACAGCTCCCCTATTCCCCTTGGAATTCAGGACATAAATTTGCAGTGTTGTCCCATATAAATTCATTTCTTGAGTATACTCTAACTGTTTATACCCGGAAAAATGCTTCCAGTCACTCCCGATATTACTATCTCCACTGTTAGACAACAAAACTTTGCCATTCTGACAAATATAAATCGGAGTGCCATAATTCATCGCTTCCAGCTTTTTCACCATATTTGAGTAATTCAACTCCAATTTCAGAATTTTTTCTCTACTGCTTTCCCCGCTCTCATAAAAATTTAATTTTTGTATAAACAAGATTTTTCGCTTAGGCTCTATCACCGGACTTTTGCTTTTATCATAATCAAAATACAATACCCCATTTCTTTCGGATTCCATCAGATACAGATACCAGTTACTTTCTTTTGCCTCAGCAATTGGAAGACATCTACCTCCTTTAACAATGGTATCATTCTCTGTGTACATTGTAATCATCGTATTTTCTGTTCCTATACTACTCCCTAACAAAGAAGTTTTCCAAAAGTTCTGATAGCTGCTTACATAATCCAAAGGGTCTTCATATTCTGTGTCTAAAAAAATATTGATGTGTCGATTCATATAGATACTTCTGGCAATATTTGCAATATTCTCAATATCATTTATAAAATTATATTGTACTGCATTTGCCATTTTCTCAACCTCATAATGTCTGATTTTCTGTTCCGAGTGCATCACCATATACACGATCACACTATCAGTCAATATCAATGGTACTAAAACACAAAAAATATATAAAATATAAAATTTTTTCTTAATTTCAAAATTATCCATACATACTTCAAACTTATGTAAAAGATATTTCATACAATTACCTTTCTGCTGTATAAAAACTTTCCTCTGGCCCCAAATAAGAAGTCTTTACCTCTTTTGTCTCTTCATAAATCAGCAACTGTTGTAAAACAAAACCAGCATCCATCGCATATATTTTGATTTCATTCACACCTTCTTTTAAACGAATTTTTTGCCTGCTAATATGAATCTGATTCAGAACTCCTGCACTCCATTCTTCATTTTCCGGTTCTCCCGCACGATACTTTTCAGAAACAGACGAAACTGCAATCACTTCCCCATCATTCACACCAACGCCAAAGAAAAGACGTCCACCGTGTACACTTGGATTGGACGGTGCAGACCAAACCTCCAAATTGTAAATACCGGGATTCTCTGCTGTCATCCGATACATGGCAATAGGCCCTTCTCCGATTTTAAAATTTTCGGTCACTGGAAATGTTTTTAATCCACATCCAACTTTTCCATACGGCTCCAGTAAGTTCCATTTTCCGCTTTCTCTTCCTATAAGAGCCGCGAAATGTTTTGCCTTTATTACCGTAACACCATTACATCCCACAAACGTCTTTTTCGGGAGATGCCCTATCTGCATTTTTCGTCCATGCACTACAATCTCTACCACCGCATCTGCGCCACACAATCGGAATTTATGAATTTGCTCCTCCTCTGAGAGGGAGTCCCTTTTACAGATAATTCGCAAAATTTCCTGTTCTTCTACCTCTTTTTCTATCCAATCTGTGGTAAGCCATGTACATTCTTCAGACTCTACCGTACATAAAAAACTTCCCTGTCCATCATTTGCCACTTCAATTTCGATACAATCCGTACCAGGATACAAAAACTCATGAATTTCCAGTTTCTCTGGCTCTCCATAATTTTTCACTACCACTCTGCTTTCATCGCTGCGTGAAACAACCATACGCGGCTGCTCAAATGGCTCCACTCGCATTCGCAGCGGATACCGGCATCCATCTTCATTCCATTTTGTGAAACCAATATGCTTTTCAAGCTCCATACCTTTCCATTTTCCATCCAATGCCTTTCCAAACGCTTCTGATATCATTCGATCTCTGGCAATTGCTTCTGTTACAAATTGTTCATATCGGTTCGCTACATTTTTTCCTTGTTTTGCATAGTGCTCATTTTTTCCTGCATATAACTGCATTAGCAGCAAGTTCATAGAGCTAATCAATGGATAATATATCATACTATAATAACCTTCCTGACACTCTGCCGGCAATGCCCTCTTACACGCTTCCGCACGGTCTATGAGATAAGAAGTTCTCTCAATCATTCGATTCGATTCATTGTAATGTGCAGGATGATATATCTGACTGTTCAATGCTTCCGGGCGACGCAAACTATTTAAGTAAACACATTCGGTCAATATCTCTGCAAGTTCTCGTTTTTGCTCCTCTGAGAGATTTTCTCCAAACTGTTTATCCATCCATTGTAAGGTATATTTCTCGGTACTGTTGATTGCAGACGTCCCCCAAGTTTCAAAGTCATATGCCAAATCCATAAAATAAGATAACGGAAACTCATTTCCCTTCAAATCTCCTACATTTACTATCCAGACTTCTCGAACTCCATATTCATAAGCCTGTGTCATCTGCTCCCAAATCTTCGACAAAGGAGTACTGTTTACCCACTCATAGGAAATCGGCGCACCATGGTAATCCAGATGATAATACATCCCATATCCTCCCGGGTGTTTTCTCATCTCTTTATCCGGCAAGGCCCTCATATTTCCAAAATTATCCTCACACAGCATGAGAATCACATCGGAAAGCCCTTCCCATCCATTTAATCCTGAAACACTTTCGGCTCCATAAAAATACTTTTCTACCTCTTTGTAGATTGCAAAAAGTTTTGGGGTCTTTTTTCCATTCACCTCCACATACTCTTCAATAAGGGCTTTCTGACAACTAATGATATCTTTTAAAATTTCAATATTTTCTTCCATGGTTTCCGGGCCCTGCATCGCGCTGTCCCGTTCTCCACGCATTCCAATCGTAATAATATTTTCATATTTACCATTTCTTTTCAAACCATCTTTCCAAAATTCAAGAAGCCCCTGCTTATTCATAACATAGTTCCATTCATTCCCATAGGAAGTATGTTCTCCCCGATAGATATCCCACTCTTCCCCAGCTCTCATGCACGGTTCATGATGAGAAGTTCCCATCACAACTCCATAGATATCCGCTAATTCTGCACTTGCCCTTCCCGGACCGTCCAAAGAAAAAGACGAGGACCACATTGCTGGCCATAAATAATTTCCTTTTAATCTCAGAAGCAGTTCAAAAATGTGTTCATACATTTCTGACGTAAAACCACCAAAATGCTGAAACGTCCAATTTCCAAAGCACGGCCATTCATCATTAATAAAAAATCC
>CASERA010000063.1 GCA_949290175.1 uncultured Ruminococcus sp. | reverse complement strand
TAATAACTGCTTCTGTTACTTTCTCACCCAGATATCCCTCTGCATCTGCTTTCAGTTTCTGAAGAATCATTGCAGAAATCTCCTGTGGAGAATATTTCTTATCATCAATTGTTACTTTGTAATCTGTTCCCATCTCTCTTTTAATAGAGGCAATTGTCTTATCAGCATTTGTAACTGCCTGACGTTTTGCAGGCTCACCTACTAAACGCTCTCCTGTTTTTGTAAATGCTACAACAGATGGTGTTGTTCTTGCGCCTTCTGTATTTGCGATAACGGTCGGCTGACCACCTTCCATAACAGCTACACAGCTGTTTGTTGTTCCTAAGTCAATACCAATGATTTTTCCCATGATAAAATCCTCCTTGTATTAGTTTGCTACCTTTACCATACTATGTCTCACTACGCTGTCTTTGTAGATATAACCCTTCTGGAACTCTTCAATGATGATGTTTTCACCAAATTCCTCATCTTCCACATGCATAACCGCATTATGGAAATCCGGATCAAACTCATGACCTACTGCTTCAATCGATTTCACACCGATTTCTTCCAGTGTAGTCATCAACTGTTTGTAAATCTTCTCCATTCCTTCTGCAAAAGGATTGGATTTTTCTTCTTCCGTTACAGCTGCGATTCCTCTTTCAAAGTTATCCACAACCGGAAGAATCTTTTCTATGATATCTTTCGCTCCTATTTCGTACATCTGAGATTTTTCCTTATCCGTACGTTTGCGGAAGTTATCAAACTCTGCCATCTGACGGGTGAGCCTGTCTGTCAGCTCATCTATCTTTTCATCTTTTTTGTCTTTTTTATTTTTTCTGCCAAATTTTCTCTTAAGGCCTTTTTCTTCGGCTTCAGCTGCTTCTTCGGCTTCCTTAGACTCTGTGGTTTCATCCTCTTCTGTCTGTCCGTTTTGTGCGTCAGCTTCCTGATCATTTGTGGTTTCTTCGGAAAGTTCTTTCTCCGCCTCCTGATCTTCCGCTTCCTGTGCAGCTTTTGCCTTTGCTTCTTCTACTGCTTCTTTGACCATATCTTCCTTACTCATATTTTCTGCCACCAGCAATCACCTTCCTATTCTTTTGGGTCCTTATAATAAATTGCATCCAACTCGTTTTGCAGAGTCTTCAGCGTCTTCATGACATGCTCGTAATCCATACGTTTGGGACCGATAATACCTATCGTGCCTTTCATGCCTTCTCCCAATTCGTAGGTTGCTGTTACGACACTGCAGTCTTTCATCGTTTTAACCGGAGCCTCATCACCAATATAAACCTGGATTCCATGATGCTCTTCGCTCGCCAGCGTCTCTGTCACAAGTTCTGCCAGCTGCTGCTTTTCCTCAAATGCACTGATGATTTCCTGCGCGCTCTGCTTGTCGCTCAATTCCGGATATTTGAAAATATTCGTTGCTCCGCTTGTATAAATCTCCATATCATCCTCTACATGAATGATATCTGCCACAGCATCCAGTACATTACTGATAACTTTGCTGTGAATCCCTGCCTGTTCCTTCAGGCGGGCAATCAGACCAAGATTAATCTGCTCAATTGACATGCCGTTCAACGTTGTATTCAACAACATGTTCAGCTTTAGAAGTGTCTCATTGCTAAGCATCTCACCGACTTCGATAATTTTATTCTTAATGACATTTCCATTCATCACGATAACCGCTACAATCTGCTCTTCATCCACCTGCGAGAGTTGGATAAACTTCAGTGTATTGCGGCTGTTTACCGGTGCTGATACCAGTGTCGCATAATTTGTATTTGCGGCCAGAACCTTGGCTGCCTGTTTCAATACCTGATCGACCTTGTCTGTTTTCTCCAGCATCGTATTACGAAGTTCCGTAATCTCCTGCTCCTTCTCCGCCATCAGCATATCCACATATAAACGATATCCCTTGTCAGACGGAATACGTCCTGCCGAAGTATGGGGCTGGAAAATATATCCTAAATCTTCCAAATCCGCCATCTCATTCCGGATTGTAGCAGAACTCAAATTCAAATCCGTATACTTGGAAAGGGTTCTTGATCCAACCGGCTCTCCGGTCTCCAGGTAGTTTTGGATAATTGCTTTTAAAATTGTAAGCTTTCTCTCACTTAACTCTGAATTCAACCTTGCCGACCCTTCCTTTCCTTTTATATTCAAGATATTTATCTTTATTAGCACTCCTTAGTTTTGAGTGCTAACACCTTTCGTATATAAAGATAGCACCCTGATTTCCATTTGTCAACACTGTTTATACTTTTTTTATAACTCAAATCACTCTTAAAATAAAAATGTTTCAAACACATAATTACTGATATCGATTCCCCGGTGGGTCAGCCTGATTCTGTCGCCGCTCTCTTCCAGCAAGCCGTCTCTCACCAATTTCCTAATCTGTATTCCATATACCGCTTCTATCTCTTCTTGAAATTCTTCTTTAAACTTCTGTTTTGAAATACCTTCCATCACCCGAAGCCCCAGAAACATGTATTCTTCCATCTGCTCCTCTTTGCTCAGATTCTCTATTTCCTCCCGGATATCGCTCTTTGAGTTTACTCCTTCTATATAAGAAGAAATCTCTCTCACCAGATGGTACCGTTTATTCTGTATTAAAGAAGATGCTCCCAGTCCAATTCCCAGATATTCTTTCCTTTGCCAATATCCCAGATTATGACGGCAGGCATATCCTTCTTTTGCATAATTTGAAATTTCATATCGGTGAAATCCGTATTGTGCAAGAATACGCTCTGTCTCTTCATACATAAACCGTTCAGAATCTTCATCAGGAAGCGGGGGATGAACCAAATTGTCTGGATTTGACCTATCCTCCCCATACCAGTCATAAAATTTTGTTCCCTCTTCCACAATCAGACTGTATGCAGAAATATGCTCGGGTCTCAACTCCGCTACTGTTTTCAATGTTTTTATCCAGCTGTTTGTAGTCTGCCCCGGAATTGCAGAAATTAAATCTACATTAATATTTTTAAAACCTGCATTTCTTGCCATCTGATATGATACCAGAAATTCTTCATACGTATGAATCCTTCCAAGCATCTTCAACTCCTTATCGTTCACAGACT
>CASERA010000062.1 GCA_949290175.1 uncultured Ruminococcus sp. | reverse complement strand
TATTATAGATGTGAGGTAGTTAGTTACTCTACTAACAAACATACAAACAAACAAGGGAGTGATATAGTTGAACATAAATCCGAATATAGAAAAACCGATATTCATTCAGATTGCAGAGCAATTAGAGGACTCTATATTCACAGGAGTATATCCAGAGGAAACAAAAATCCCCTCAACAAATGAAATATCAGCTTTGTTGAATATCAATCCTCATACTGTTTTGAAGGGAATGAATTTGCTTGTGGACGATGAAATTATCTATAAGAAAAGAGGTTTAGGAATGTTTGTAAAAGAAGGTGCGGTTGAAAAAATACGTCAGAAAAGGCAGGGACAATTCTACGATCAGTTTATAGCAACTTTGATTGAGGAAGCCAATAAACTGCACATGACTAAAAAAGAAATTATTTCACTGATAGAAAGGGGTTATGAAAATGAACGCAATTCAAATTAAGAATGTTACCAAACAGTATAAAGATGCTATCGCACTTGATGATGTTTCCTTTTCTTTTGAATATGGGAAAATCTATGGATTTTTAGGTAGAAATGGAGCTGGAAAATCTACACTGATCAATATTATTGCTAATCGTATTTTCGCAGATAGCGGAGAAATTCTGATTGACGATATTCCAGCAAAGGAAAATATGAAAGTTCATGAGAAGATTTTCTGCATGAGTGAAGCAGATTTGTATGATACGAACTTAAAAATCAAAGATCAATTCAAATGGATTGACCGTTTCTATGATGATTTTGATAAAGAAAAGGCTTTTGAGATTGCAGAGAAATTCCATCTCAATACCAACAAGAAATTTAAGGCATTATCAAAAGGCTATCAATCTATTTTTAAATTAACGGTTGCCTTAGCAATTAATGTTCCGTATGTGATTTTTGACGAGCCAGTTCTTGGTTTAGACGCTAATCACAGAGAATTGTTCTATGACCTACTTTTGAAAGACTATGAAAATAGTGAACGAACAATCATTATTGCAACACATCTCATTGAGGAAGTGGCTAATATCATTGAAGAAGTGGTCTTAATTGATAAAGGAAAAGTGTTATTACAAGATAATGTGGGTTCACTATTGGAAATGGGGTACAGTGTATCTGGTCTGGCACATGAAGTAGACGCTTATTGTGCTGATAAGAATGTTATCGGATATGATGAATTAGGAAATCTTAAAATTGCCTATGTATTGGGAGAAAAAACACCACTTCCTAAGGCGGGGAACTTGTCACTTTCAACTATGAATTTACAAAAACTGTTTGTTAAATTAACAGAGAAAGGCGGTAACTAATATGAAAAATCTGAAATCTATTATTCAGTATGAATGCATGACTTCATTTAAGTATATCTGGATTTTTTATGCAATCCAATATGCACTTATCGGATTTATCACAATTATTATCGGATTGATAATGGGAACTTTTGAAGATGTAGGAACAAACTGTTTAGAAATGAATACGTTGATTTACATTGGTATTTTAGGAGTTTTGGGATTTAAAGATGACTTCAAAATGCTGATACAGAATGGGTTCACTCGCAAATATATATTTATTGCAACAATCTCTATGTTCTGCTTTATTTCTGGAACAATGGCACTTGTAGATACGATAGTAGGAAATTTGATACATCATATCAACAACAATTATTCTTCCGTTTATGGCGGTATATATGGCTATGGCAACATATTCATGAACTGGCTGTGGCTGTTTCTTCTTTATGTAACAGTTTGTAGTTTATTGTATTTCATTATACTTGTGATTAACAAAGTTGGAAAGAATGTATCAATTTATTTAGGCGTTGTTTTGGGTGGAGTTATCTTGCTGATTGTTGCGCTATTCAGATATGTATTTACAACCGAAATTGTAAATAATATCCTGGGATTTTTAATGAAAGCAATGGGCTTCATGGCGGATGGAACAATCAATCACATATTCCCTGCTTTGACATTATTTATACTTGCAGCAATTTTAGGAATTGGTTCTTATGAAATAATTCGTTGCACAGAATTAAAGTCATAAAAAAATTGGCAAAGGCGCTAGAAATCAATCCCTTTCTTATGAAGGATTAAGATTGACCTCTTTTTCTATTTTAAATATTTCTTAGGTGTTGTGCCCTTATATTTTTTAAATGTTTTAATAAAATAACTTAAATCATTGAATCCAGAGCTATATGCAACTTCGGTAATAGACATATCGGTTGTCATAAGCTGATAACAGGCACGCTCAATCCGATAGTAATTCAGATAATCAATAGGAGTACGATGCGTCATTTCATGGAAAAAGCGGCAGAAATACTTGGGAGACATATTGACACTATGTGAAATTTCTTCCAAAGTGACGGAAGTGTTATAAGAGGATTCCATGAATTCCAATGCCTGTTTGAGTTGTAAAATCCGTTTATGGTTTTTTGGCTGTTGGTCGGGAGCCGGGTTATAGTAATTTCTGGAAAATATAATGCCGAGAAATTGATATAATGCGCCCTGTACAACCAGCTGGTAACCGGTGTTCCTGGATGAGGCAGCATCAAATAAAGACCAGATGATATGGTGGATATCGTCATACGTTTCAGGATATATATTCAGGACCTCAATCTCGTGATCTATAATTTTTCGAATCATTCTGCAGCAGGAATCATTCTTATTCATCAACATATTTATATCGAATACGATGCAGTCGTAAATACAATTCTCAGGGATTCCCGAATGGATGGAACCGGCAGGAATAAAAACAGAGGAACCTTGCCGGGCAAGAAATTCCTGCTCATCAATTGTCAGTTTTAAAGTGCCTTTTAAAACCCGAATCAATTCGAATTCCACGTGCCAGTGAAAGGACATAATATATTGAGGATGAGCCTCAGTTACATGATGATACTCCAGAGGAAAGTCTGCGGTGCCTCTCCGTCTGTTTTCCCGGTAATTAATATATTGCATAATAGCCCTCCAGGTGAATATTGTTATATTTTTTACTATTATAGCACAAGTAAATCCAGCCGCACAATGCTAAAATAAAATCAGTGATGAAGACTTACCTGGGAAAGGAGGAAGCAGCAGTGGGTAATCAGAAAAAACAAGTTCTTGCATTTGATTTTGGAGGCGGAAGCGGCAGGGCAATCCTCGGAACACTGAAAGACGGAAAAATACATATGGAAGAAGTTTACCGTTTTTCCAATGATCCGGTTACAATCAACGGGACAATGTATTGGGACACGCTGAGGCATTTTTTTGAAATTAAGCAAGGCATAATCAAGGCAAAACAAAAAGGCGGATTCGAGAGTATTGGAATTGATACGTGGGGGGTTGATTTTGGACTTCTCGATGAACATGGAGATTTGATTGAGAGTGCGGTGCATTATAGAGATGACAGAACGGTTGGCATGCAGGAAGAAGTATTTCGGGTAATCCCAAAGGAAGAAGTTTACAATCTGACAGGGAATCAGTTTGAGAACTTTAATACAATTTTCCAGCTGTATTCATTGGTAAAGAAAAGACCATGGATTTTGGAAAAAGCGGATACTCTGCTCTTGACACCGGATTTATTTAACTACTTTCTGACAGGTGAAAAGAAGGCAGAATATACTATGGCGACAACTACCCAGCTGATGGATGCGAAGAATAAGGTATGGTCAGACCGGATTCTGGATGCACTTCAGATTCCTAAGAAGATTTTACCGGAAATTGTACCAAGTGGTACAGTAGTCGGAACACTGAAGGAAGATATTTGTGAGGAATTGGGGGTAGAACCGGCGAAGGTTATTGCAATTACAAGTCATGATACACAAAGTGCTGTTGTTTCCGTTCCGACTCAGGAAAAAGACTTTATTTTTATCAGTTGTGGCACATGGAGCTTATTTGGTACGGAGCTTGACAGCCCAATTATCGGGGAGAAATCGCTGGAATGCAATATTAGTAATGAAGGCGGATATGGGAATACAACAACATTGCTGAAGAATATCATAGGATTGTGGCTTGCACAGGAAAGCAGAAGACAGTGGATAAGAGAAGGGCAGGAATATTCTTTTGGTAAACTGGAGCAGATGGCTCAGCAGGCAGAACCATTCCAGAGTTTCATTGATCCGGATGCCCCGGAATTTGTTCCGGCAGGTAATATTCCAGAGCGGATTCGTGAATTTTGCCGCAGGACGGGGCAGAAAGTTCCGGAGACAATCGGAGAAATTATGTGCTGTATTAACCAGAGTCTGGCGCTGAAATACAGATATGCACTAGAGCAGATTGAAGTCTGCACAGGCAGACATTATCCGGTAATTCATATGATTGGCGGGGGAATTCAAAGTAAACTGCTCTGTCAGATGACGGCAGGAGCAAACGGACGTAAGGTAATTGCCGGTCCGGTAGAGGCAACTGCACTGGGAAATATTGCGGTACAGCTGATGTCACTGGGGGAAATCAAAGATGTGGCAGAAGCCAGAGAGATTATTGCAGATTCAGAAACAACATATGAGTTCATTCCACAGGATACAGAAAAATGGGATGCTGCATATGAAAAATTTAAAACATTTATTCAAGAATAAGGAGGAATGCTACTATGGCAAAATCAAGATTAATCGGAGATTATCCTGTAATTGGAATCAGACCAACTATCGATGGAAGAAGAGGAGCGTTAAAGGTTCGTGAATCTCTGGAAGATCAGACAATGAACATGGCAAAATCAGCAGCAAAACTGTTTGAAGAAAATTTGAGATATTCCAATGGAGAGCCTGTAAAAGTTGTCATTGCAGATACAACAATAGGACGTGTGGCAGAGGCAGCGGCATGTGCGGACAAATTCAAAAAAGAGGGCGTTGACATTACACTGACTGTAACACCTTGCTGGTGCTATGGTGCAGAGACAATGGATATGGATCCGATGACAATCAAAGCTGTTTGGGGATTCAATGGAACAGAAAGACCGGGGGCTGTTTATCTTGCATCTGTTCTTGCTACACATGCGCAGAAAGGTCTTCCTGCATTTGGAATTTATGGACATGATGTACAAGAAGCGGATAATACAGAAATTCCAGAAGATGTAAAAGAAAAACTGTTAAGATTTGGACGTGCAGCAGTTGCAGCTGCAACAATGAGGGGCAAATCCTACCTGCAGATTGGTTCTATCTGTATGGGAATTGGCGGATCTATTATTGATCCGGCATTTATCGAGGAATATCTTGGAATGCGTGTAGAATCTGTTGACGAAGTGGAAATCATCCGTCGCATGACAGAAAATATCTATGATGAAAAAGAATATCAAAAAGCACTTGCGTGGACAAAAGAACACTGCAAGGAAGGATTTGATAAGAATCCGGAAGAACTGCAGAAGACTCGTGAAGAAAAAAATGCAGATTGGGAATTTGTAGTGAAGATGATGTGTATCATCAAAGATCTGATGAATGGAAATGAAAATCTTCCGGAAGGATGCGAAGAAGAAAAAGTCGGACACAATGCGCTGGCAGCAGGATTCCAGGGACAGAGACAGTGGACAGATTTTTATCCGAACTGTGATTTTCCTGAAGCAATGCTGAATACATCTTTTGACTGGAATGGAGCGAGAGAGCCATATGTTTTGGCAACAGAGAATGATGTTTTGAACGGACTTGGAATGCTCTTTAATAAACTGCTTACAAATTCTGCACAGATTTTCGCGGATGTTCGTACATATTGGAGTCCGGAGGCTGTTAAGAAAGCTACAGGAGGATATGAGCTGGAAGGAAAAGCGAAAGAAGCATGTGGATTTATTCATCTGATTAATTCGGGAGCAGCTTGTCTGGATGCAAACGGACAGGCAAAAGATGCTGCTGGAAATGGTGTTATGAAACCATGGTACGAAGTAACAGAAGAAGACCAGAAAGCAATTATGGATGCTACAACATGGAACTACGCAGACCTTGGATATTTCAGAGGCGGAGGATATTCTTCCAGATTTGTAACAGAAGCAGAAATGCCTGTAACAATGATTCGTCTGAACCTTGTTAAGAATTTAGGACCAATGCTTCAGATTGCAGAAGGATGGACAGTAAAACTTCCGGATGAAGTAACAGATGTTCTGTGGAAGAGAACAGATTACACATGGCCATGCACATGGTTTGCACCAAGAACAACAGGAGAAGGTGCATTTGCAACAGCTTATGATGTAATGAATAACTGGGGAGCAAACCATGGTGCGATCAGTTATGGACATATCGGAGCAGATTTGATTACACTTTGCTCTATTTTAAGAATTCCTGTAGCAATGCACAACGTACCGGAAGAGAAAATCTTCAGACCGGCAGCTTGGAATGCATTCGGACAGGACAAAGAGGGTCAGGATTTCAGAGCTTGTCAGGCTTACGGACCAATGTACAAAACTATTAAATAGCAGAAGGATAAAAGAGATACAGATAAGGAGTGCCTGATACCGGGTACTCCTTTAGAATCTGTGTGAAGGACAGAAGATGTAAAATGAGAATCAGGAGGAAGTAATAATGTTAAAAGGAATACCGAAAATCTTATCGCCGGAATTACTGAAAGTTTTAAGTGAGATGGGGCACAGTGACCGTCTGGTAATTTCCGATGGAAACTTTCCGGCAGAATCTATGGGAAAAGATGCAGTTGTAATCCGCTGTGACGGACATGGCGTTCCGGAACTTTTGGATGCAATTCTGCAAGTATTTCCGCTGGACACATATGTTGACAAACCGGTAAATCTGATGGAAGTAATGCCGGGGGATGATGTAGAAACACCAATTTGGGATACCTACAAAGAAATCATAACAAAATATGATGAACGTGGTGCCAAATGTGTAGGCAATATTGAAAGATTTAAGTTCTATGATGAGGCAAAAACAGCTTATGCGATTATCGCAACAGGAGAATCTGCACTGTATGCAAATATTATGCTGCAGAAAGGTGTTGTAGTTGATTAAACAAGCTATTCCTTCCGGTTATAGGAGGAGATAGCAAAGCAGACTGAGGCAGTCAAGGCCGGCACAAGCCTGTTCCTTTCAGCCTTGACGGTTGCCCCTTTTGGATACTCCCCACAAGAAAAGGAGCTTCCCGTTCGCGCCGGATAAACTGCCTTTGTTCCTTTATGTGTAAGCATTAAAATCACTTCTTTTTTGAAATACTCAATAAGTGTGTAGATAAGCCCATGATGCTTTCCTCTTTTTCCAGCAAGCGAACAATCTTCAAGATGTTTTCTTTTTTGGTGTCATCCGTCCAGGCTTCGTCGATATTAGGAATCAACCAGCACGGTCCGATTACACCGCGCACATCGGTATCTTTGAATCCACTGGCTTCGATTTCTTACTTGAGCTCGTTGGGTAAGTGAAAATACGAGCGCCCAATTCCGTTGTATCTGGAATTGGGATTCTTTATATGATCTCCGGTTTTGATTTCAGTGCGAATCATATCACAGAAAGCATCTTCGTCCAGAAGTGCATTCTTGTCATATATTGTAATCGCCCAGAGAGTTGTCGCATATCTCGTAATTGCTGCGGTAAATAACAAACCATTCGGTTTCAGTAAGCGGTGGCGAATATGCAAAAAAACGGCACTTTTTGATTGTGGAATTCATGTTTTTCTTTCTATGACATATAGTAGACATATAGTAATAGAAATAAATAGAGGTATATAGAAATAATTAAATGAATAAATTGAAAGAGGCACTAAAAACAAAACATGGAAAACTCTGGATGGAAGTCGGACTGGCAGTACTGCTTGTACTCATACTTGGAACAGCAGGTGCTCTGGGAGTTTCAAAAGGAAAGGCAAAAAATTCTATCTCCGTAAAAGTAGAAACAGAACAGGAAGATTCTTCCCAAAAAGAAGAATTGGATGAAGATAGTCAGCCGGATGCGTCAGAAGAAGTGATTGCAGAAGGTCAATATCCGATTATGGGGCAGAGTACCGTAACGGTAGACCAGATGGTACAGTATTTTAAATTTGTCGGAAAGGCATATCCGACAGATGTACTTGCAAAAGGCGGGGCAGACAGTATCGAAACGTTCTGTCAGATGTATTATGAAGAAGCAGCAGCAGAGGGTGTAAGGCCGGAGGTTGCATTTGTACAGACGATGAAGGAGACTGGATTTTTACAGTACGGAGGAGATGCTTCAATTGAGCAGTTTAACTTTGCAGGACTTGGCACGACTGGAGGAGGAGTCCCCGGAAATTCCTATCCGGATGTAAGGACGGGAATCCGTGCTCAGATACAGCACTTAAAGGCATATGCGACAACGGACGCTTTGACAGGAGAATGTGTGGATGATCGGTATGAGTATGTACAGAAGGGGTCTGCGCCGTATGTAGAATGGCTGGGGCAGCAGGAAAATCCCCAAGGTGTGGGATGGGCAACGGCAGAACAATATGGATATTCCATTGTGGAAATGATTGGAAAGTTAAAAGCAATAAAATAAGGAAATTTTGTGAACTATATTAAGATTTTTTAAATTCCTTGACAAATTGAATATCGAAAGATATGATTATCTGTAGTTAATATGGAGTTAACAAGTTGTTAAAATATAAAGGTTGTGAGGAAGAGGAGTACACAACTGCTCTTGGCAGAGAGAACCGCCCCTGGCTGAAAGGCGGTTTCAAGAAAGGGTTGTGGAAGGTAGCTTCTGAACCGGATATCTGAACTCACAGTAAGATATCCCGTAGTTGTTCACGTTACAGGACTGGAGAGAGATATGCTCAGGCATATAAATAAGGTGGTACCGCGGAACATTCGCCCTTTACATTTTACATGTAAAGGGCGTTCGTGTATTATGAGGGAATTTTCAAGAGGAGGAAACAATGAGTAAAGAACTGGCAAAAACTTATAATCCAAAAGAAATTGAAGAAAAATTGTATGAAAGATGGTGTGAAAACAAATATTTCCATGCTGAGGTGGACAGAAGCAGAAAACCATTTACAACGGTAATGCCGCCTCCGAATATTACAGGAAAACTGCACATGGGACATGCATTGGATAACACACTCCAGGATATTCTGATCCGCTATAAGAGAATGCAGGGATATAATGCGCTGTGGATTCCGGGGACAGACCATGCGGCAATTTCCACGGAAGTGAAGGTTACTAATCAGCTTAAAGAAGAAGGAATTGACAAGAAAGAGCTCGGAAGAGAGGGATTTCTTGAGAGAACATGGCAGTGGAAAGAAGAATATGCAGGAACAATTGAGAATCAGTTGAAGAAACTGGGAATTTCCTGTGATTGGGACAGAGAGCGTTTTACAATGGATGAAGGCTGTTCCAAAGCGGTTGAAGAAGTATTCATTAAATTATATGAAAAAGGATATATCTATAAAGGCTCCAGAATCATCAACTGGTGTCCGAAGTGTAAGACTTCCCTTTCTGATGCGGAGGTAGAGCATGAAGAACAGGATGGACATTTCTGGCATATCAAATATCCAATTGTAGGAACTGATCGTTTTCTGGAAATTGCAACAACACGTCCGGAAACGATGCTAGGTGATACTGCAATTGCAGTACATCCGGATGATGACAGATATAAGGATATCGTAGGCAAAAAAGTTCTGCTTCCATTAGTAAATAAAGAGATTCCGGTTGTGGCAGATTCTTATGTAGACAAGGAGTTTGGTACAGGTGCAGTGAAGATTACTCCGGCACATGACCCGAACGATTTTGAAGTAGGAAAACGTCATAATCTGGAAGAAATCAATATCATGAATGATGATGCTACCATCAATGAAAAAGGCGGCAAATATGCAGGAATGGAACGCTATGAGGCGAGAAAAGCGATTGTGAAAGATCTCGAAGAACAGGGATATCTTGTAGAAGTTGAGCCTCATTCTCATAATGTGGGAACACATGATCGTTGTGGCACAACAGTAGAACCTCTGATTAAACAGCAGTGGTTTGTAAAGATGGAAGAACTTGCAAAACCGGCAATCGAAGCTCTGAAAAACGGAGAGCTGAAATTTGTTCCTGAGCGTTTTGATAAGATTTATTTGCATTGGCTGGAGAATATCAAAGACTGGTGTATTTCCAGACAGATTTGGTGGGGACACAGAATCCCGGCCTATTATTGTGATGAGTGCGGCGAATTTGTGGTAGCAAGAGAGATGCCAAAGACATGCCCACATTGTGGAGGCACACATTTTACACAGGATGAAGATACACTGGATACATGGTTTAGTTCTGCGCTGTGGCCATTCTCCACATTAGGATGGCCGGAAAAGACGGAAGACCTAGATTATTTCTATCCGACAGATGTACTGGTTACAGGATATGACATCATTTTCTTCTG
>CASERA010000061.1 GCA_949290175.1 uncultured Ruminococcus sp. | reverse complement strand
ATCCGGTTGTGGACGATTCGGGCTACAATGAACTGAAGGCACAATATGACACTGCTTATGCACAATGGCAGGCTGCAAGTTCTGCTGCAGGAGCTTCCACTTCTGTTTCCGGTATGTCTTCCACCGAACTGGCAAATCTGGACATCAACGATAACCTGGCCGAACTTGCCGCACTCACACCTGCTGAACTGGTCGCAAAAGGAAAAGAAGGTATGAAGGCAGACATGAATGGCGTTGTTGCTTCTGTTGATGCTCTGGAAGGAAATACCGCAACTCAAGGACTGGCAATGTTTACCATTGCCAGCACCGATAATGTCCGCGTAAAAATTGAGGTATCTCCAGATGATTACAGCAAACTGAAAGAAGGGAATGCAGTCACAATCACAGTTGGCGAGAAAAAATACAACGGCACCTTATCCCGCATCAACAAAATTGCAACAACCAATACCAAAGGAAATCCTGTGATCGGCGCTGAAATCCACATCAGCAATCCGGACGCAGATATCTGTATTGGTGCAACTGCAAAAATTTCCATGACAGTCGCAGAAGCTAAAGACGTACTGGTTGTTCCTACTGAAGTCATCAATACTTCTTCTGACGGAGATTTCGTTTATGTAATTGAAAATGGTGTTGTTAAAGAGAAAGCAGTGGAACTTGGCACCTCTTCCGTTACACAGGTCGAGATAAAAAGCGGACTAAAAAAAGGGGAACAGGTAGTCAGTGCTTTGAATGTGGATATCAAAGAAGGCATGAAAGCGACCGCCGTCCCGGAGAACACGGATGCGGATGCCTCTGCCAACTAACATGAGCTCAGGAAAAGAGGATAAGTTATGGGACAATTTTTAGAATATGTCAAAATGGCTCTGGATAACATCCGCGCCAACAAATGTCGTTCCTTTCTCACTATGTTGGGAATCATTATCGGAATCACTTCTGTTGTCACCATCGTTTCTATTGGAAATGGTTTAAAAAAGGATGTTCTGGACGCTTCAAACGAACAGCAGAATACCGTTACTGTCATGGCAAACACCGACGAAGTGACCGATACACGTATCATCACCGGAGAGGATATTTCTTTCCTGAAATCCACTCTGGACAGTTCCGTAAAAAGTGTCTCCGCTTCCGAAAGTTCTATGGGAACCATTGAAACCAGAAAGGGGAAGTTTGATGCATATCTTACTCTTGCCACATCGGATTATCAAAATGCACAATATACCTCTCCTCTGGTAAAAGGAAATTATTTTACGGATAATGATGTTGCCAACGAAAATCCAGTCTGTGTCATCGACGAGCTGACTGCAATGTATCTCTTCGGAAATACAAATGTTATTGGGATGAGTATTGACCTTACTGTTGACAGCAGTATTCAGACACTGAATATCATCGGCATTCGGGAAACATCTGATGAGATTATGGAAGTGGAGCAGCAATATCAGGCAATGGGACTTGGCAAGAGTATTTCTGTCGAACTGCCTTATACCCTTTCGAACTCATTGGGAACGGCAATCGAAGCGTTTACCTCTGTATCCATTACCGTTTATGACAGCAGCACAGCAAATCAGACTGCACAAACCGCAGTACAACTTTTAAATTCGCGGCACAAAGATTTGGGAGATGCCCCGCTGATGCAGCAAATGCCTGTCAATTTGTCTGACATGTTCGGGCCTATCATGGATGCCGTTACCGCATTCGTCGCTCTGGTTGCCGGAATCTCTCTCATTGTTGGCGGCATCGGGGTTATGAACATTATGCTCGTATCAGTTACAGAACGTACACGGGAAATTGGAATACGTAAATCTTTAGGAGCCAAAACAGGTTCAATTATTGCACAATTTCTTTGTGAATCAGCAATCATCTCCGGAATGGGCGGGGTAATTGGAATACTTCTGGGAGCCGCACTTACCGCATTAATCAGTGCCTTGGGAATCGGTGGAATCTCAGCACAGATTTCTCTTCCGGCAATTATCATTGCAACCTTATTCTCCTGCAGCGTCGGAATTATATTCGGCATTTATCCTGCTCGAAAGGCCGCACAGCTTAGCCCAATTGAGGCACTCCGCAGAATGTAGCCGGCATTCTGCGTTTATAAATAGATAATTCATATATGAGGAGGAATTGCTTATGCAGAAACCAAGTAAATTATTAAAAGTCGTTTCTATCATTCTAATTGTAATCGGTGGACTAGGACTCCTTAGCAGCCTGGCACAGTTCGCCATGAGAAGCACAATTGAACAGCTCTATTCAAGTATGGGAATGCAGATACCTGATACATCTTACTATATCATCAGTCTTGCAGGCACACTTCTTGTTCTTATCTGTGCGATTGTCGGAGTCATGCACAAATCAAGTAAGTCGGTTTTAATCGCTGGAATTGTCCTGCTTGCTTACTACGTATGTATCATGATTTATAATATCGTAAGCGTTGGATTTTCCCCATTATATGTTCTGAATTTTATCCTTCCGGTATTGTTCTTGTGGGGATGGTACCGCTCTAACTAGCATCTTGTTTTAAGAGGGTGTTCCGAAACTATGAATTTTCAGATTCATAGAGAGGGATGCCCTCTTTTTCAGTTTGATTTCATTTAACCATCGAATCCCTGTCTCTGCAACAGCCGTTTGATGGCATACCAGATTTATAGATAATATCGATATAAATATAGAATGATTTAAAAAATCGATTAGTGTATCAGCAATATAAATGATAGAATAAATTGCGAAACTAAAGATGGCATGGGAGAAGCATGATGACAAACATGAAAGATGATGTAGAAAAAGCATATGCTCTGTTAAAGCTGGAGCGAAGAATAGTTGGGGTGAAGTTAGTATATTCAAAAGAAGAATTTGATAAAAATGATGCCGTAGAAGTAATTGCCCCGATTTCCTATTGTGTAGCCGTAAAATGTGCAACACTAGGACATTCGATTAAATTTACAGCGGCTACTTCGGGGTGCAAAGGCAGTACTCGTGCTTTGGGATTGAAAGCACCAACTGAAAAATTTTATGATGGGACAGATGGGTGTAATTTAGGTTTATACAGCAGTCAAACAATCGCAGCAGATGTTGCACAAAAAATGAAAATATGTCCTGTCGGAACATATGGTGTGATAGTAAAACCTATCGAAAAATTTGAGAATACTCCTGATGTAGTGTTGATTATCTCAGACAGTAGAACTTGCATGAGAATTATTCAAGGGTATTCTTATTTTTATGGAATACAAGACTCATTTTGTCTGACCGGAAATCAGGCTGTATGTGTAGAGGGAACCGTAGTGCCAATTATGACACAAAAAATTAATATATCTATGTTTTGTTCTGGGACAAGATTTTTGGCGAAGTGGAAAGATACGGAAGTCATCGTTGGAGTGCCATACGAAAAATTTTCACAGACAATAGAAGGAATCCGGCTTACAGTTAATGCCGTAGAAATGGATGAACGTAAAAAAGAAATTATGCATAAATTGGAACCTTTAGGTTATCCGAGGGACGAAATTAAGCTGGGGACAACATATTACTTGAAATTAGAGGAAGAAAAGAAAAAACGACGCAGGAGTAAAGAAAATGGATAAGGATGAGAAGAAACTAAATCGAGTAACTTTCATTATTCGGAGCATATTAATTCTTGGTCTTATTGTTTTATGGGAAATAGCGGCAAGAGCAAAGTGGTATAATCCTTTTTTTACAAGTTATCCAACGGAAATTATTGCTGATTTGGTTAGTTTTATAAAAAGCGGCGATTTAGCATATCATACAGTAATCACTCTGAAAGAAGCTTTTTTAGGATTATTGTTTGGAAGTGTGATTGGTGTACTTTTGGGGGTGCTTTTCGGACAATTTGTAACACTGGGGAAAATTTTCACACCAATTTTAACTGCAATCAACGGAATTCCTCAACTAACATTGGCTCCGGTATATGTACTGTGGTTTGGTCTCGGATTGACTTCTAAAGTATTTTTGGCAGGATTAATGGTGTTTTTTTGTGTATTTTTTTCTACCTATAATGCAATTAAAAATACGGAACAAAAGCTCATTGAATCAGCACACATGTTAGGAGCAGGTTCTATACAGACCCTATGGCATGTGGTACTTCCATATTGTATGCCATGGATACTGTCAGGAATCAGAAGTGGTGTGGGGGCTTGTATGGTGGGGGCCATCATTGGAGAATACATGGGAGCTTCAGGTGGATTTGGATGGATGGTTACTTATGCTACGTCATTTTTTATGATTCGCCGGGTAATGTCATGTATTTTCATTTTACTTTTAGTAGGAATGATTTTAAATTGGATATTAGATTTTGCAGAAAGAAAATTGCTGCGGTGGAAAGTTAATACCAAATTATCAATGGAAATTTCTAAACATTAAACGATTTAAAACTTGAAAAATAATTTTATGTAAAAGGAAGGAAGAATGATATGAAAAAGAAGATTTTATCTGTACTTTTAGTAGTTGCTTTGATGCTTGGAATGCTGAGTGGATGCGGTACAAAGAAAAATGAGGAAGACCAGACAGAATTAACTAAAATTACAATATCCGAATTCCGTAATATCAGCTGGGTGGCAGCATATATTGCGAAAGAAAATGGCTATTTCGAAGAAGAGGGATTGGATGCAGAGTTCGCCCTTTATGATGATGGACCGATTGCATTTCAGGGAATGCACGGAGGAGATTCGCAGTTTTGTCTTTTATCGTCAGAACCTGTTCTAAAAGCACAACAGGAAGGATTGATGTCAAAATTTATTTATTGCGTTCTCGATACAAGATTATATGGTTTTGTCAGTGACCCGGATATTAAAGAAGTGAAAGATTTAAAAGGGAAAGCTGTTTTTGCAGGAATGCCGGGCTCAGCACCCTATTCATTTGTATCTGCTATTTTAAGAGAGGGCGGTTTGGACCCAGAAAAAGATGTAACCTTTGTTAACATGGATTATAGTGCTTCGATGTCTGCTCTGGAGAAAAAACAGATTGCAGCAAGCTACATTAATGTTGATAATCGTATAGAAGTAAGTAAGATGAATGTAAATACACTTGTAGATACAGTAAATCCTGACGATGCTGCCAAATATCTTAAATCAGAAATATTTCCAGCAGAAATTATATGCACAACTGAAAAATTTGCCAAAGAAAACCCTGAGACAGTACAGGCTTTTGTAAATGCCATCAGCAAGGCGACAGAATGGTTACATGAACATACAGGCAAGGAAATCGCAGATGTTTTAGCTCCTTATTATGAGGGAATTGATAACGACATTATGGCGCAGAAAATGGATATATTAAAACCATCTCTTACTAAGACAGGTTTTATTGGAGAAGAGGCAGAGAAGGCTGTTCAAGAATTCTGTATTAAAAATGGTGTAATCACGGAGCAGATTCCATACAATGAAATAGTTGATATGACTTTTGTGAATGAGTATCAGAATAACAATGACTAAAAGAGTTGAGTGGTTATAAAATGACATATATTAAGTTTGAAAAAATTTGTAAATCGTTTAATACTCAAGAAGTTTTAAAGGGTGTTAGTATTTCTATTAAAAAAGGGGAATTTATTACGCTGCTGGGTCCATCAGGCTGTGGAAAAACAACGTTGCTACGTTCTTTGGCAGGTTTGGAAAAGGTTGATTCCGGAAAAATCTTCCTAGATGGCAAAGATATTACGCTTTTAGAAGCTAAAAACAGAAATATAAGTATGATTTTTCAACAATATAGTTTATTTCCAACAATGACAGTCTATCGGAATATAGCATTTGGATTGAAAATGAAAAAAATGGCGAAAGAAGAAATTAACAAAAGAGTGAAAAATGCTTTAGAAATGGTGGACTTGGCAGGAAGCGAAAAGAAGTATCCGTCTCAATTGTCAGGAGGAGAACAGCAGCGAGTTGCTCTGGCAAGAGCTATTGTAACAGAGGCAAAAGTATTGTTACTGGACGAACCGTTCAGTGCGATTGATGCAAAATTGAGAAAAGCGTTGCAAATTAAAATCAAAGAGATACACAATGAATTGGGATTGACCACTATATTTGTAACACATGATCAGGAAGAAGCGATGAGAATGTCAGATAGAATTTATCTCATGCATTCCGGGAAGATTGAACAGGCAGGAAGCCCTATGGAACTGTATCTGAATCCTGAGACCCCTTTTGTAGCAGGATTCATGGGACATTATAATTTATATGATGAAGAAGAGTATTGGGCAATTCGTCCGGAGGCTATTGAGATGAGACATGAACCCTGGAAAGAAAAGGATGACAAAGACCGATATATGAACGGTGTTATCAAACGCATCATTCCTCAAGGAAATATTATCAGATATACCGTTAAATTAGAAGAACGTTTTATAGATGTAGATGTTCTATATGAAGAAAATATCAAATATGCTATGAATGATAAAGTGTATTTAAGATTTTCTGAAAATCAAATTAGAAGATGGGATAAAAAAGTAAATTTAGATTCAAGCAGATAGTATCAACTGTAACTAATCCGAAGAGAGTATACCTAAAGTCACAAAATGATCTAAGGTACACTCTCTTCTTTGCTTTACATCTCTCCCTTACACCAGCTATAATAAAGCTATATTAAAAATGCAGGAAGGGGAATACTCAAGATGTGGAAACAAAAAGAACTGAAACAAAATGCCCGCAAGTCATTAAAAACAAATTACCAGAGAATGGTAGCTGTATGCTTTCTAATCGCACTGCTCACAACTTTGTATGCAGGTTCTACTTTTTTCCTGAACCAATTCAGCCCCGGTCTTCAGACTTATTCTGTCCAGTCCGGTCCGGATGCTTCTGAAGCAATGGAATCTAATTTCGATGTCATTGCAGAGACCCTGCACCAGTTTTTCCATGTGACAATTTTTCAGACTCCGCTTACGGAAATTGCCGAACAGCTTATTGATGCATATTCCAGTAATATTTCCATCCTGTTCGCATCTTTGCGTACACTCAATGAACTGCTTCTTGAAGATTTCTCTTTTCCCTTTTTCATGATGCTGTTGGGAACCTTTCTTGCTATTTTATACTGCTTCTTGGTCGAGAATATTCTGCAAGTTGGAGAGGCCCGATTTTTCCTCGAAACACGAACTTACTGCAAAACACAAGTAAGAAAAATATTCTTTTTATATAAACTAAATTATATTCGCCGTCCTGCCTGGGTGATGTGCTGCCGAAGCATTTATCAACAGCTTTGGAATCTGACAATTATCGGTGGTATCATCAAACACTATGAATACAGCATGATTCCTTATATCCTTGCGGAAAACCCCTCCATAAACCGCACAGACGCCTTTCTGCTTTCCAGGCGTCTGATGAGTGGAAACAAACGTAGAATGTTCCTTCTACATCTGTCTTTTATAGGATGGTATCTGCTTTCCATCCCTACATTAGGAGTCTTGAATTTTCTGCTCCTCAACCCATATAAGACTGCAACAGATGCAGAACTGTATATGGAACTGCGCAGAAATTACATACGCTCCAGAAGTCCCCTATATGAACTTTTCAATGATCCGCTTCTGGAAAATGAATTATCAGAGGATGAGCTTCTGATTCAAAAAGCACTCTATGACGATTCCGAGGGACCCTATACACAAATTGCTTATTTTACGCCACAGCAGTATCCTGCTTTTCTTTATTCCATACAACCGCCTATACGTGCCGTAAAATCAGCAATGAATCCCATCTCAAAGTACAGCATACTTGATTATATCTCCCTGTTTTTTATTTTTTCTGTCCTGGGATGGGCACTGGAAAGTTTCAGCTATCTGACTCAGAATGGGATTTTCATTGACCGCAGTCTCCTGTTTGGACCCTGGGTTCCGCTCTATGGATTAAGCGGCACACTCACATTGATACTATGCCGCAAATTTGCAGACCAGCCGATTCCTGTATTCTGTCTGACTTCCTTAATTTATTCTGCTTCAGGATATGCTGTAAATTTTGCCGCTGATTTACTTTGGGGTATGGCACCAATGGAGTCCATGAACTATTTCTACGACCTGGGTTTACAGCCAATTATTGCAGATGCCTTCTTTTTGGGACTTGTAGGATGTACCTGCTTATATTATATTGCACCAAAATCCCTCCAGAAACTCCACAAACTGCCTGGGTGGTTCAGAATCTGCTGCTGTCTGATTCTTGGTATTTTAATGGGATTGGATTTACTGTATACTTTTTCAGTATAATTCCCAGATTGCAAAGGAATAACATTGCTTTTTTTTCTTAAAAATAATATAATTTAACTAATTATCGGACATGGATTCAAGTATCCATAAAATATATAAAGGAAACGAAAGGGACATCATTATGAAGAAAAGAGTTGTCGTTGCACTGGGACACCGTGCTCTTGGAACCACACTTCCAGAACAGAAAGTTGCAGTAAAAAATACAGCAAAAGTAATCGCAGATTTAATCGAAGAAGGATTCCAGGTTGCTATCACACACAGCAACGCTCCACAAATTGGAATGATTCACACAGCGATGAATGAATTTGGAAAAACACATGAAAATTATACTGCTGCTCCAATGTCCGTATGTTCTGCTATGAGCCAGGGATATATTGGATATGACCTTCAGAACGGGATTCGTGAGGAACTGGTTAATCGGGGAATTTACAGGACCGTCAGTACAGTACTTACACAAGTCATTGTAGATCCTTATGATGAAGCTTTTTATACACCGACCAAGGTGCTTGGTCGTTACATGAGTGCAGAAGAAGCCAATGAAGAGCGCAAAAAAGGTAATTATGTAGTTGAAGAAGCCGGAAAAGGCTTCCGCCGTGTTGTTTGTGCGCCACATCCTGTAAAAATCGTAGAACTAGATGCAATTAAAGCACTTCTGGATGCCGACCAGATTGTAATTGCAGCTGGAGGAGGTGGAATTCCTGTTCTGGAACAAGACAACCACTTAAAAGGTGCCAGTGCTGTAATCGAAAAAGATTTGACTGCTGGAAAACTGGCAGAGGGTGTTAATGCTGACCAACTGATTATTCTTACAAGCGTAGAGCAAGTATGTATCAATCTGGGAAAAGAAAATGAGGAAAAACTGGGAACAATCACAATTGACCAGGCAAAAGAATACATGGAGCAGGGACATTTCGGAATTTACAACATGCTTCCAAAATTCCAGGCTGCTGTTGAATTCGTAGAAGAACGCGAAGGCAGAAGCGCCTTGATTACTTCTTACGATAAAGTAAAAGATGCACTGAAAGGTAAAACAGGAACAACTATTATTACAAAATAATAGAAAAGAAGCAGGAACGTTATTGCGCTCCTGCTTCTTTTCTAGTTGTACCGGACTGCATCATTCCTGATTTTAAAAGCACCGGACGAAGTACATT
>CASERA010000060.1 GCA_949290175.1 uncultured Ruminococcus sp. | reverse complement strand
GGAAGGAAGAGAAGAACTGTACGTGAGTCTCCCCCTTCCAGCACTTCCTCAACAAAAGCACTGCAAAGGAATGCAAGTACCATACGGTCAGCTCCCAGCGACGGCTCAATTACATATGGAATGTATTTTTCTTTCTTTTCATCATCAAAATAAGTCATATCTTGTTTGGACACTTCCTGGTGCTGAGTCAGGTCATAGTCTGTCCTGTCTGCAATTCCCCAGAGTTCACCCCATCCAAACGGGAAGAGGAATTCAACATCTGTTGTTGCCTTACTGTAGAAAGACAGTTCTTCCGGACTGTGGTCACGGTAACGCACTTCTTCCTCTTTGAGTCCCAGTGAACTTAACCAGTTTAAACAGAAATTCTTCCAGTAGTTAAACCACTCTAAATCTGTTCCCGGCTCACAGAAGAATTCTAATTCCATCTGCTCGAATTCTCTTGTACGGAATGTGAAGTTACCAGGTGTAATCTCATTACGGAAAGATTTACCAATCTGCGCAATACCAAACGGAATTTTCTTTCTGGATGTACGCTGTACATTTTTAAAATTTACAAAAATTCCCTGTGCAGTCTCCGGTCTTAAATACACTATGTTTTTTGCATCCTCTGTTACACCCTGAAATGTCTTAAACATCAGGTTAAACTCACGGATGTCTGTAAAATTGTGTTTTCCGCAGGAAGGGCATTTGATATCATGCTCATCAATATAGGCTGTCATCTGCTCTTTAGACCATGCATCCACGCTGCCTTCCAGTTCAATTCCATTTTCTGCAGCATAGTCTTCAATCAGTTTGTCTGCACGGAATCTTTCTTTACATTCCTTACAGTCCATCAAAGGATCACTGAAACCGCCAAGATGTCCCGATGCAATCCAAGTCTGAGGGTTCATCAAAATTGCACAGTCCACACCTACATTATATGGACTTTCCTGTACAAACTTTTTCCACCATGCTTTCTTTACGTTATTTTTAAGCTCTACTCCAAGATTTCCATAGTCCCATGTATTAGCAAGACCACCGTAAATCTCAGAACCCGGATATACAAAACCTCTTGATTTTGCCAGAGCCACAATCTTATCCATTGTCTTTTCTACCATAATACTGTTCCTCACATTCTTTTTCATCAACTGGTAACTATTATAACGGCTCACCGCCGTTTTTTCAAGAGATTTCCGTAGTTCTACCCTTTGTCTGAGTATCTCTTTCCATCCTAAATCAGCGTCTCAAGAATTTCCAGAGACTTAAATCTCTTATCAACATACAAAAGCCTGTACCGCTCCATCACTTTTGCAAATTTATCCAGCACTTCATCACTTACTGTAAACGTATACAACTTTTCAATCGTACTGCTCTCTACGAACTGCATCGTATACAGCGTAGAATTATCCAGACGGATTCCATCTGATACTTCTCTGCCGCATTCACAGCAGACCATTCCTCCCTGCTTCGCACTGAAAACCAATGGTCTTGTATGATTACCACAGACCACACAACGAAACACCTGAGGGCCTTCGCCGTTGATACAAAATGCCTTCAACTCAAAAATATACCGGATCAGCCTGTTTGAGATATGCTGATTTGTCAGTGCCTTCATCGTTTGATACAAAAGTTTCAGCATTTCCCGCTCATCATTAAATTCTTTTGTATAATAATTAGCGAATTCCAGAAAATAAAACCCATAATAAGCGGCCGTAATATCCTCACGAAGCTCTGAGAAATAGTTCAGAATATGTGCCGATTGAATGGTATAGGAGGAACGCCCCTCATACATAGTAAATTCTCCAAAAGAAAAAGGATTGGCCGCCCCCACCAATGGACTGTTCGGACGCCTTGCTCCTTTTGCAAATGCAGAGATTTTTCCCTGTTCTTTTGTAAGTATTACAACTCTTCTGTCATATTCTCCCACCGGTGCCACGGAAAGCACCATTCCTGTTAAAACAATCTGATTCACTAACTTCTACTCCTGCCTTTTCTGCCTGTTTTATTTCTTTTGCAGAGCCGGTACTTTTTGTCCTGTTTTGCTCCATCTTGTAGGAAAGATAATCCTCCACCTTTCCTGTCATGATAAACTTTTCCCAGTATTTCTCTTCCATCGTCCACCTCTTCATCAGTCTTTTTCATCTGTTATATTCTTAGGGTGTCCGATTCGATTTTCTATATACTACGTAAAAACTACCAGAAGATTTTTTCCAAAACACCTTGACATTTTGTAATTTATCTACATAATCCCTTACGACAGCAGATTTTGTTCACAGAAACTACATTTCATCTTCACGATAGCCAAAGTTTTTCATCATAAAATCACTGTCCCGCCAGTTTTTCTGTACTTTTACCCAAAGCTTCAGATTCACTTGACAATCCAGCATTCTTTCAATTTCATATCGTGCGGTACTTCCAATTTTCTTCAGCATACTACCCTGTTTTCCAATAATGATTCCTTTGTGAGAATCCCTCTCACAGATAATTGTCGCATCAATATGCATAACCTTATTTTTCATTTTCATTCGATCAATCGCCACTGCAATTCCATGAGGAATCTCTTCCTGTAAACAGTGCAGTGCTTTTTCCCGGATCAGCTCTGCAACAATCTGCCGTTCCGGCTGGTCTGTTACAGTATCTTCATCGTAAAACTGAGGTCCATACGGAAGATATTTTAATATTACCTTCACTAATTCATCCGTATTATCACCGTTTCTTGCTGAAACAGGCACGATTTCCGCAAAATCATACTCTTTGCGGTATGTATCGATAAACAGAAGAATCTCTTCTCTCTTCACCATATCTATCTTATTAATCACCAGAATAACCGGCGTCTTTACTTTTTTAAGCTGCTCAATGATATGTTTCTCACCGGCTCCTATAAATGTGGAAGGCTCTACCAGCCATAACACGACATCGACTTCATTCAATGTCCTCTCTGCCACATTCACCATATACTCGCCCAGCTTATTTTTTGCCTTATGAATACCTGGAGTATCTACAAAGACGATCTGACCTTCTTCTGTCGTCAGCACTGTCTGAATCCTGTTTCTTGTAGTCTGTGGCTTATTCGACGTGATTGCGATTTTCTGTCCAATCAGATGATTCATCAACGTTGATTTTCCTACATTTGGACGTCCAATCAAGGTGACAAATCCTGATTTAAAATCTTCTCTCATGCAATTTCCTCCATATCACTTAGTACAGGGCTTTCCCTGATTTTCACCCGGAACACAGCCGGGAAAACGATTTTTGACATCCTCTCATTCCCGGCCGCCTGCCCTCCTAAATTTAAAATAATGTTTTTACTTCCATGAACATATCTTTCTGCGCTTCGAGCTTTTCCTCGCTTCCAATCACGCACAGCTGATGTGCATCCAGTACTGCTTTCACAACATCTGCCAGAGCCCTGATATCTTCCTGCTGTGCACTTAACACCTGTTCACGTTCAGTCCGAATCATTTCTTCAGTCACATGGTTCATATACAGATTCATAGATCTGTCTCCTTTTGCTGCCGGATTCATCGGACGGTCCATATTACTGATAGTTCCAATAATATATTTTGTCATATCCCGCTCATCCACAGTGAAGTTTTTCAGATAATCCACAACGCCTTCATAAACTTCCATTGTCTTCTCCAGATTCGGATCCCTGTAAGAAATCAGATACCCTTCTCCAATTCGGTTAAAGTTACTCATACATCCGTATGCACCGCCTTTAACACGGACATTCTGCCACAGATATTCATAACTTAAGATAACTTTCAGTATCTGAAGTGCCCCGTGATACTGTGCACCCCCGTCAATAAAGTTTCCCACCCTTGCCACATACTGCACTTTTGAAGATGTTTTAAATCCTTCATTTTTCTTAGTACAATGTAAAATACAATGTGTCTCTTCCTCTTTCGGCTCCTGATGCAGTGTGTCTTTGATCTTACACAGCGCCTGTACTGCCGAATCAAAACCTTCTGCCGCAGACGTATAACTTATCATCAGATTATCTGCACGGAAGAGTTTTTCTGACAGTTTTTTCAGCTTCTCAATCAAATCTGCTTTCTTTTCCTTAAAGTTCGCTTCTAAATCACATACGACCTCATAGAAGCCAATACCATCTGTATCATCTTTGAATTTGGCAATCGGAGAACCATAAGACAATGCACGCAGTGCTGATGTTGTATGTCCGGAAGACTGGAAAGACATCTGAAGCCTAGATTTTAACATTGCCAGAATTTCTTTCAGACGTTTTTCATCTTCCAGTTTGGATTCCATCAGAATTTCCCGCATCATCGCGAACAGTACCTCCATCTGCGGATAAAGTGCCTTTCCTTTAATTTCAAATGCTGCCTTGAATTCTTTTTCTTTGACTTTGGTCACATCTGCATACAGCTCCAGGGATGTTCCGATTCCTCCCGTATGCACATTAATCTCATTAAACAATTCTCCATATTCATAATGGGATGTATCAATGATTCCAAGTACACTCTGCAAAATCCCGGCATATGGAAGCAGTTCTTCCGATACTCCTGACATATCGAACATCAGTGTTGCGTATCCAATACCGTTGGTCTCAACTTCGTGGTAAACTACTGGAATTTCATCCACCATTTTTTTCTCATTATACACCGGAGCAATTTCTTTTGTAATATCTTCTCTTCTCAAAACCGGTATCTTTGCCAGGTCTTCCGGTGCAGACTCTTCCTCCTGATATTCACGGAGTGCCTTCGTATCTTCTACCAGTTTTTGGACTTCTTCACTGCTCAGACCTGCTTTATACGCTGCCAGCTTTTCTTCCAGTTCTTTATCCAGCCTTGCAGTACGTCCTCTTTCCGGTTTAATAATAACAATAGAGCCATGTGTATTATCCAGCAGATATTCTTGAATCAATGCTTCAAAATATCCGGTTCCAATCTGAGATTTCAGGAATTCAAATGTGGGAATTGCCTGCATGTGAATAAACGGTTTTCTATCATCATACAGCCAGCTGTCAAACAACTGCAGCATATACATTAGTCCCTTTGGATAATTTCCGTAATCAGCTTCCCTGAAACGAAATTCATGATAGTTAATTCCTGCTTGCAGAGCCTTTTTATCAATGCCTTTTTCCACGATTTCTTTCAGTGTATTTTCAATCAGCTCCACAAAAGCTTCTTTCTGCTCCAGGTTGGCATTCTTAGAAATAACTGAGAAAATCGGCTGATAAATTCCATTGTCATAAGACCCCATAATATCTTTTCCGATTCCGGCATCCAACAGTGCCTTTTTCAATGGTGCACCCGGTGCGGAAAGCAGCGCATAATCCAGAATCTGAAACGCCAGATACAGTTTCTCATCCAGACTTGTCCCGATT
The DNA here is from genome assembly GCA_949290175.1 of uncultured Ruminococcus sp. GTDB lineage: Bacteria > Bacillota > Clostridia > Lachnospirales > Lachnospiraceae > Mediterraneibacter. The sequence goes on along the minus strand of CASERA010000060.1, from coordinate 388 downwards.
ACTTTATTGTAAGAAAGATAGGTGTTATCTTCTTCTGTTTCCTCACTTGAAATGGAATATTCTTTCTGTATTTCTTTTACTTTATCAAACGGTTTCTGATATTTGATTTCGGAATCTACTGAAATTGCTTCGAATGCGGAAAGATATTCCTCATCCAGCCATTTCAGTTTTTCTTCCATATCCATATTTCCATAGAGATAGATATAACTGTTGGACGGATGATAATATTTTCTATGGAAATTCAAAAACTGTTCATACGTCAGCTCCGGAATCACCTCAGGGTCTCCGCCGGATTCATTTGCATAAGATGTATCCGGAAACAAAGAGTTCAAAATGACTCTGTCCAGAACACCTTCCGGAGAAGAAAATGCCCCTTTCATTTCATTAT
>CASERA010000059.1 GCA_949290175.1 uncultured Ruminococcus sp. | reverse complement strand
CCTTGCATAAACAATGTTCTCATCCATAATCTCTTCTATCAACCGGGACTCTCCCGACGTCAGAATGTCTTTAACACTCACTACACCAATCAGTTTCTTTTTTTCTGTCACGTAACAAGTATAAATTGTTTCCTTATTAATACCGACCTGACGAATTTTCAAAATTGCATCTGCAACAGTCATCTCTTTCCGAAGACTGACATACTCCACATTCATGATGCTTCCCGCACTGTGCTCCGGATAATTCAAAAGCCCGTTAATCTTGCGTCTTGTTTCTTCATCCGTTGCCAGAAGGAGTCTGTCTACTACATTTGCAGGCATCTCTTCTAAAACGTCAACCGTATCATCCACATACATCTCTTCCATGACTTCTTCCAGCTCAGAATCTGTCAAGGCGTTAATCAATGTTTCGCGGGTATCACTAGTCATATCCGTAAAGACTTCTGCCGCTTCTTCCTTGGCCAGCAGACGAAAAATCAGAATCATCTGCTTCTCATCTATCTTACCTTCTTCCAGACTGTCTTCCAGCATCTCCACAATATCAACGGGGTGCATGGTTTCCAATCCATCCTTCAATTCCTTATACTTTCGTTGTTCTAACAACGATATCAATACTTCATATCTCATACCATACACCTCTTTTGATTTGTTCTTATTGTCTTTTTATAGTATAATAGCTAATAAAATGATATACAAGGAGATTTTTATGAAAATTGTCGGTTTAATTACAGAGTATAACCCGTTTCACAATGGACACCAGTATCATATAGAAAAAGCAAAAGAGCTGACACATGCCGATGCAGCCATTGTAATTATGAGCGGAGATTACGTACAGCGTGGTACTCCTGCCATTATGCCAAAATATCTTCGTGCAGAAATGGCGTTGAAATGTGGTGCTTCTGCAGTCTTTGAACTGCCCGTATGCTACGCGACTGCCAGTGCAGAATTATTTGCGCTGGGTGCAGTCTCCTTTTTGGAAAAACTTGGAGTTGTAGATTTTCTCTGTTTCGGAAGTGAATGCAATGACCTGGACGGACTTCAACAAATTACGGATATCCTGTATGAAGAACCGGATGGCTACCGTGCGGAATTAAGAGCAAACTTAAAAGCCGGAATGTCATTTCCTGCGGCACGACAGAAAGCTCTTTCGACATACATGGGAATGGATGATTGTTCATCTCTTCTCAACGATCCGAATAATATTCTTGGTATCGAATACCTAAAAGCACTGCGCCAGACAAACAGCAAAATAAAACCTTACACAATCAAGCGTCTCGAATCCAACTATCACGACCAGGAACTGCGTGCAAATTACAGCTCTGCTTCTGCAATCCGTTCGCTGCTTGCTTATTCCAGCTCTGTGATCAGAACTCAGTCTGTCGGGGAAACATTTGACAACATTCCGTTCTCAAACATTCTGCATGAATTGGAAGACCAGGTACCACACTGCTGCCTGGCTCTTTTAAAAGATTATCACAAAGTGCTATATCCGGTTTACCAGAATGATTTTTCATTGTTGATGAAATATAAGCTTCTGAATAAGAGTGCAAAAGATCTACTTCTTTATATGGATGTTTCGGAAGAGCTGGCAAACCGGATTCATAACCAGCTGAATAATTTCTTCAACTACAAACAGTTCTGCGAACTGCTCAAGACCCGGGAACTTACACAAACGAGAATTAACCGTGCTCTCCTTCATATTATGCTCGGACTAAAGAAAAAAAATGTAAAAGAATATATCGAAAATGGATATCATTTTTATGCCCGGCTGCTTGGATTCAGAAAAGAACAGGAAAAACTTTTGACGCTCATTGCGCAAAACAGCTCTATTCCACTTCTGACCCGGCTTTCATCTGCAGATACCGTTTCAGAGCTTGGAAAACAAATGCTGCATCATGATATTCTGGCTTCAAATTTATATGAATCTGTCGTAACTGATAAATTCAAAACAGCTTTTCACAATGAGTACAAACAGCCTTTACTTAAAATATAAAACAACGAGGAAGTAGCGATGAAATATGATTGTTTGATAATTGACGACGAGAAACTTCTTGCGGATAGCACAGCGGAATATTTTAATCTATTTGATGTTAAAACGGCGGTTGTGTACAATACCTCAGAGTGCCGAAAGTTCTTTAGAGAGAATACGGCAGAACTGTTGCTGCTCGATATAAATCTTGGTAATAGCAGCGGTTTTGAATTATGCAAAGAACTCCGCAAAAAAACAGAAATTCCTATCCTGTTTATTTCCGCGCGGACAAGCGATGATGATAAAATTCTTGCACTTAATATCGGAGGTGATGATTATGTACAAAAACCGTATTCGCTTAGTGTTCTGCTTGCAAAGGTAAAAGTGGTGCTGAAACGTTATGGACAGAGCATGAATACTAAATATTCTGATGGTAGACTGACGGTCGATTTTAATGCAAGACAAGTTCTGGTTGACGATAATCCCGTTAAGCTTACAGCCCTCGAATTTAAGTTGTTATCCTATCTTATCAAAAATAAGAACAGGGTGGTTTCAAAACAAGAACTGTTTGAAAAGATTTGGGAAAATAAGTTCACAGGCGATGGAACGCTAAATGTACATATCCGTAAAATACGTGAAGCTATTGAACGAGAAGCGAGCAACCCCGAATATATTATTACTGTTTGGGGTGACGGCTACAAGTTCAGTGGAGGGATGCAATGAAAAAGTGTACTTTCCTAATCAGCCTGATACTTGTTTTTGCAGTAGAAGTTGCGGCTCTCATTGTTTTTGCAACACAGGATACAGGTAATTTGCAAGACGCTGTTGCCATAAACGAAGCAGTACATTCGGTACAAACGGATTGGAGCTCAATGGAAACCCATAAAAATCAAACAAGCCTTGATTATGTTGTGCTTGATGGGGACGGCTCCGTCCTATTCAAAACAAAAGAAGGATTGATATTGTCAAGATTAGTTGACACATTTTTCT
>CASERA010000058.1 GCA_949290175.1 uncultured Ruminococcus sp. | reverse complement strand
CTGACGGTACTGTTATTCGAAGAAATATCAACATTACCTTTCGGACAGGGGATTACAATACTGCAAAGCAGGTTCTGGAGTCTTTGAAAAACTGCGAATATAAATGCCTTCTAAGGGATATCAATCTTTCGGCAGACAAAGGCGGGCTGCTGACTTCCAACCAGGTAGATGTCAATCTGCAGGTAACCTTCTATGAAGCGGTGACAGATGAAGCGGAATCAGCAGGGCTTCAGTCGTATACAGATGAGGGAATAAACTAACACTTTTCACTGTCATGTAAGAGATGGTGATGGAGGTGCCAAGCATTGAAACATGGAAAACAAATCAGAAAAAAGAAAAGAATAAAGAATAATCAAGGTGGATTTACTCTTGCAGAACTTCTGATAGCATTAGGAATTCTGGCGATTTTGCTTTCTATCGGAATGATTGCACTGGTACATTACCAAAGGAGTCTGAAACTGACAGAGATGGATTCTTCAGCAAAAGAAATCTTTGTAGCAGCGCAGAACCATATTACTGCTGCAAAAGCATCTGGTAAATGGAGTGAATTGTCATCTATGCATTCGTCAGATGCAGAAGCCTATTTTGGAAGCCGGATGCAGAATGCTCCTTCGGATTACCCGGATGAAGCTGCATGGCCGGAGAATGGAGAAGGGAATGGGCATGAATATCATTATGTTATCTATAATGGTTCGGAAAGTACCTTAGATAATACAATTCTGGATACCATTCTGCCTTATGGTTCGATTGATGAAGAAATCCGCAGTGAAGGATGCTATGTCATCGAATATGATTATGAGACGGCTTCCGTATATGGTGTTTTTTACACAGATGACAGCAAGAAGTTCAGCTACGAGAATGATATCATGGGCGAAAGCGGTCTGGATGCATCCGGGGGACGTGAAGATTCCCCTGAAGGAAAAGAAGCCAGAAAAAATTATCAAAATGACAGGGGACGCATCATCATCGGATATTATGGCGGTGCTGCAGCAGAGAAGTTAAAAACCACTAAATTAGATAAACTGGAGATTCAAGTGAAGAATGGTGATACACTTGAAGTTAACATTACAGACCCGAATTATGGAAAACAGATTAAGGGCGTGAAGGCTGAGACGAAAATCACATTGACAATCACAGGAGAAGAAAGCCGGGCGGTGGAAAAAACGATACTGGAGATTGATACATCCAGAAGATGGGGACGACGCTCAGCAGACAGTTGGTGGACTGCAATAAAAGAGGGGAAGAATGGGATTTACACGCTGACGCTGGATGATATTACCACGCAGGGCAGACATTTTGCGGATATTTTTACGGACTTTATTCCGGGAGAAAATATTATCATTGAAGCTGAGGCATCCAGTACAAATGTACTGTGCACTCCCGTAAAGGCACAGACCTATACAAACAGCCTGTTTGCAGAGAAACACAAATATGAAGACGGGGACAGCACAGCTTCTCAGGTAACAATCAGCAATATCCGTCATTTGCAGAATTTAAGTCCCGTAGTATCCAATCTTCCGACAGAAGCATCAGCAGGAGCGGATGGAGTGAATGCACAGTCCATTATAAAAAAAGCCGAGCAGACATCCCCTTTGGACTGGGATGATTTTCGACCAGACGGGCGGGGAACGAACCGTGTTGTGTATTCTTATGATAGGATTACATCACATCAGCGGGCATTGGCGACAGATGCATTCTATGGTATTTTCAATCCTGCGTTGAAGATATACGAAGGAAATGGAAATACGCTGAGTGATTTTCGGATTCAGGAGAACGAAAATGGCAATGCAGGTCTCTTTGCTCAGATTGGAGCAAATGGCATGACCATTCAGAATCTGACACTGCAGCGCTTTGTCAGTGAAAGTAATGCATATCAGGGAAATGCCGGTACTCTAATCGGAGCAGTAATGGAGAATGGAAGATTTACCGGAAGAAATATTTTTGTTGTCAACGCAACTGTAAAAGCAGGATATAACGGAAATGCCGGAGGTCTTGCCGGAAACCTGGAAAACGGAAATCTGGAATATTGTGGTGTTTATCTGACAGAGGATGAAGATTCTGTTGGAGGGACATTGACTGCGGCACAAAAATATGAAAATGGTGCATATAATAGTCAAACAAATTTACAGGGCAGGCGTTTCCTGGCATCTTCGTCAAGTGGAGCGGCCGGAGGTCTTGCTGGAAAAGTTTCAAATACGGAGATTAAGAATTCCTTTGCTTCCATTCCGGTTTCAGCGGGAGAGAATGGAGCAGCCGGAGGGTTTATCGGAAAAATAGAAGGAACATGGGACAGTAATACACTCATTGAATCCAGCTATTCCGGAGGATATACCAAATCCGGGGAATATTCTGAATTTTATGGAAGTACAGCTTTGGGATGGAATGGAGTCGCCGGAGGGTTTATCGGTCAGGATACGGTGCAGTCCACGACGGTAAGAAACAGCTTCTCCACAGTTTCTGTCTATGGTAATGTATCGGGCGGATTTGTTGGACGTAAGGAACAAGGCTCTGCATATTATCAGGACTGCTATGCGGCAGGAACGACAGAAGGTATTGATGGAAATTCAAAAAAAGGTGCATTTCTGGGAGAAAACTGGTCTTCAGCAAATATATCAGCATCCAATAGTTATGGTCTTAAAAGCAGCGGGCAGAATCAGTCTTCCTTCATTTGGGGAATTTCGGATGTGAGTTATAAAGAGCTGCAGAATGCAATGGGATTCGGAAATGAAAGCAGAAGGGAAATCCACAATTACGATCCTTCGCTTACGGGAGCCCAATATCCATTTGCATTGGTAACGAATGCAGGTGCAGAATCCCCAAGTGCTTCCAAAGTATATTATGGAGACTGGGGAAAAGAAAGTGTAGAATCAACAGGAAGTATTGGACTGGTTTACTATGAAATTGTAGACGGACAGTTGTATTATCATGGATATACCGCACAGTTTAGTGCTAACGGAGCACAGCCGGAATATGAAGAAATTGCTGGCAAAGGTGAAGGGTTGGTCAATGGTCTGCTGACAGACTCTGGAAAATATGTATCCGAAGAAGGATATCTGATTCTGGTACCGCAAGGCTCTGATACCGGCAAGATTCTTATACAGCCCGGAACGGACAGGAACGGGAATGGTCCTGTATGGACGTTGGCTCAGGCAACAGAGACATTTGCGCATGCTTCTCTGTTTCAAATGGAAGGATATGATCCTTATTATTTCTCGGAAGAGGTAGGAACCTGGTGTCTGGGATATTTGAAACTGGGAATTAATGTGGGAGAATGGTCATGGGTACAGCAGTTTGGAGATTATACATCATTTGCTTTCAATCCATATTTTGCGGATTCGGTAGCAGAAGAGTCAGTAAATGATAATAAGTTAAGGATTCGTTCTGCCCGTCATCTCCAGAATGCAAATTCGTATCAATTTTCAGGGAACCAGCAATGTGAATTGATTCAGTTATTTGATATCAATTATGAAAATCAAGACTTTACGAAGAATGGAAAAGATGTAACTTATGCATTTAGTACCATTGGTACAATGTATGCAGATTATACCGTACAGAAATATGGAAGCACGGGTGAAACAGGTGATTATTCTATTCGGGGACTGAATGTTTCGATGTTTAGATATATCAGTTCCTCAGCCACCATACGAGGTGTG
>CASERA010000057.1 GCA_949290175.1 uncultured Ruminococcus sp. | reverse complement strand
CCTTTTAAATGATTCCGTATCTCTGTTTTGAGACATTCTTCTCTCTCCAGATACTGCTTCAAGACAGGATGTCTCATCTCCAACAAGAGCTTTCCATATCTAAGCTGTGTTTCATCCCAAATTTCAGGAATTACGTCTTTCGCTGTCGCAGGTATTACCCGCATCATAGGGTAATATTTTCCCTCATCTAAAACCATATCCTCTTTTACAATCCGATACCCTTCTTCCAGAAGAAATGATCTCACTCGGGCGATTTCTGACTGTGGCTGCAAAATGCATTCCTCTAATTCTGCTGCTATTTTTCTTCCTTCTGTTAAAATGTGAATTATCAGTCCACCGCCCATTCCTGCCGCCACAATACTGTCCGCTTCTCCTATTGCCAGTTTTTCGAGACCGTCAGACAGTCTGAGCTCAATCCGGTCTTCCAGTCCTGATTCTCTAACATGTTCCACTGCCCGCTCCAGTGGACCACGGTTAATATCCATTGCAATTGCTCTTTCTGCCAGATTTTGTTCCATCAGATAAATTGGAATATAGGCATGGTCTGTACCTATATCTGCGACACAGCCTCCAGATGTTACCAGATTGGCAACAGCGCGGAGCCTTTTTGATAACTCGACCATAGGGCTAATCCAGGTAGTCTCTCAGTTTTCGACTGCGGCTCGGATGCCGCAGTTTTCTGAGAGCCTTTGCTTCAATCTGACGGATTCGCTCACGGGTAACATCAAATTCTTTTCCAACTTCTTCCAGCGTTCTGGCACGTCCGTCATTCATACCAAAACGCAGTCTGAGTACCTTCTGCTCTCTTTCTGTCAAAGTATCCAGTACTTCATCAAGCTGTTCTTTCAAAAGTGTCTGTGCCGCCGCTTCTGCCGGAACAGGCACATTGTCATCCTGAATGAAATCTCCAAGGTGGCTGTCTTCCTCTTCACCAATCGGTGTCTCTAAAGATACCGGTTCCTGAGAAATCTTAAGGATTTCACGAACACGATCAACCGGCATGTCCAGCTCTTTTGCAATCTCTTCCGGCATCGGCTCGCGTCCAAGCTCCTGAAGAAGCTGTCTGGATACACGGATTAATTTATTAATCGTTTCCACCATATGCACCGGAATACGAATCGTTCTTGCCTGGTCCGCAATTGCTCTTGTTATTGCCTGACGAATCCACCATGTGGCATAGGTACTAAACTTATATCCCTTATGGTAGTCGAACTTTTCCACAGCTTTAATCAAACCTAAATTTCCTTCCTGAATCAAATCCAGGAACAGCATTCCGCGCCCTACATAACGCTTTGCAATGCTGACAACAAGACGCAGGTTTGCTTCTGCCAATTCTTTCTTAGCATCTTCATCCCCTTCTTCCATGCGCTGTGCCAGCTCAATCTCTCTATCTGCGCTCAAAAGCGGAACTTTTCCGATTTCTTTCAGATACATTCTGACTGGATCTTCAATACTAACTCCATCTGGTACTGACAAGTCGATATTTTCCATATCTACTTCATCTTCATCCGAAATCATCACTTCCATATCTACATCCACATCATCATCACTGCTGATGCGAAGCACATCGATATTATTGGATTCCAGATAATCAAATACCTTTTCCATCTGTTCTGTTTCTAATTCCATGTCTGCAAAAAAGTCATTGATTTCCTGGATTTCCAGGATGCTTTTCTTTTTCTTTCCCAGTGATACAAGTTCTCTCAGTCTATCTGTAAACTTCTGAATGTTTTCTTCCATGTGTCCATCCTTCCCTTACCTGCATAAAATGCAGGCTGTCTTTTTTATTTTATCCTTATTCAATAGAAATATGCAGTTTCTTCAAGCCCTCCAGCTTTTGTTTCTCTTCCATGAGCCTCTGAAGCCCCATAATGTCCGTTGGTTCCAAATGCATCGTGCGGTAATCTATACTGTATGCCTTCACTCGGAGGATTGTCTCCCGTAGTGCCTTTTCCTGTTCCTCTTTTGTCGTCAGTTCTTTAATCTTCGTGTGGAACAAAGATGCAGCTTCTCTGTGTTCTTCTTCCTCCGTAAAATGATTCAGTATCTTTGCCGGATTCAATTCTCCCGCGTCATACTGCTCATATAAAAATTCTGCTACCATTCTATACAATTCTTCTGTAAAATCTTCCGGGCTAATATACTTCTTAATAGTACCAAACAGCTTTCTATCCTCAATCATCCAAGTCAACAATACCTTCTGCGATATAAGAGTACCGTCTTCTTTTTTCTTTTCTTTTTCGACTGCCTGTTTCGGACGTATCACAGGCTTTGCCATTCCTGCCTGTATTGCTGTTTTCGTTACAAGCTTCTGCAGACTGTCAATTGTTACATGATAGGTTCCTGCAACTGCTTCTATGTAATTGTTTCTTTCCAGTTCATCTTCAAACCCAATTAATTGTTTCGCAGCTTCCTGGAAAAATGCTGTCTTTCCCTCCGGGGAATTCATATCATAACTGTGTTCTAACATTTCGAGACTGAACATAAAGCCATTGCGTGCCTGTTCAATCCGTTTTTCAAATGCTTCTGCTCCCAGATTCTTGATAAACTCATCAGGATCTTTATAGGGATCCATTCGAATAACTTTTGCAGTAATACCGGCATCTTTCAATATCGGTATTGCTCGAAGCGCCGCTTTGGTTCCCGCCTCATCACTGTCATAAGTTAAATATACTTCCTGTACATAACGCTTAATTAAAGAAGCATGCCCGTTTGTCAAAGCTGTTCCTAATGAAGCAACCGCATTGGTAAAGCCTGCCTGATGCAGCGCAATCACATCCATATATCCCTCGCATACGAGAAAATAAGATTTTCTGGATGTCCTTGCCCGATTCAGTCCGTACAGGTTTCGGCTTTTATCAAAAATCTCTGTCTCAGGAGAATTCAGATATTTAGGTTTTGCATCTCCCATAACACGTCCGCCAAAACCGATTACACGGTTATTCACATCCATAATCGGAAACATCACTCGATTCCAGAACTTATCATAAACTCCTTGTTTTTCGTCTGTATTAATCAGCCCTGCCTGACGAATGACTTCTTCACTGTACCCTTTTCGACGCAGATATTGAAACAAATCATCACTGTACTTATTGGAATATCCCAATCCAAATGCTTTTATCGTTTCCTCAGACAACCCTCGGTTTTTCAAGTACTCATAGCCTGTCCTGCCATGCTCTGTTTTCAGCTGAACGTAAAAATACCGGGCTGCCAACTTATTGACTTCTAAAAGCAATGCCCGTCTGTCTGCCCGTGCTTTAGCTTCTTTAGAATACTCCATCTCAGGCAGGGCAACTCCTGCCCGGTCTGCAAGCACTTTCAGAGCCTCCACAAATGAAAAATTCTCATAATCCATCAGAAATGTAAAAACATTCCCTCCTGCTCCACAGCCAAAACAATAATACATCTGTTTGTTCCTGCTGACCGAAAAAGAAGGAGATTTTTCATTATGAAACGGACAAAGTCCAAAATAGGAGCTGCCCTTCTTTTGCAATCTGACATATCCGGAGATCACATCTACAATATCATTTTTTGTTCTTACTTCTTCTACTACGTCATCAGAATAATACATGTCTGCCTCCAAAAATTAATGCCCATTATGTTATATTCGACAAAACCTTCCTATTTCCTTTTTCATTTTTTAAATTTTCCATGCTTTCGGCACAAAAAATTTTTCATACATTTTCACTGCATAATTATCCGTCATACCTGCTATGTAATCACACACAATCTGCTCCCTGCAGTTTTCCGGACACTCCAATGCATCCAGATACTGCTGCGGTAAAAGTTCCAGATGCAGGATATAATAATCATAAAGCTGTTCAATCAGCCCCACTGCTTTATCCTCTTCTGCTTTTGCCTTTGGATTCAGATATACATTTTCAAACATGAACTTACGCAGTCCGTTCATTGCCAATCGAACTTCTTTCGACATCTTGATTTCCGGCTTTTCCATACTATTAATAATGACATCATGAACCATCGTATTCAGCCTGTTTTTACTGGAATCCCCCAGTACCTCACGATATTCTGCCGGAATATCCCTTTCTGTCAGAATTCCTGCACGGATCGCATCATCAATATCATGATTGATATAAGCAATTTTATCTGAAAGCTGAAGCACCTGCCCTTCCAGCGTATGTGGTTCTCCTGCCATCTGATGATTCAGAATTCCATCCCTTACTTCCCAAGTCAGATTTAATCCCTTGCCCTGTTTTTCCACATATTCAACTACGCGAAGACTCTGTTCATGATGAGCAAAATGATATACCTGATTCAATGCCCGCTCTCCTGCATGACCAAATGGCGTATGACCTAAATCATGTCCCAGAGCAATCGCTTCTACTAAATCCTCATTCAAACGCAGAGCCTTGGCGATTGTCCGTGCATTCTGAGACACCTCTAATGTATGCGTCAGTCTGGTCCGGTAGTGATCCCCTTTGGGAAGTAAGAATACTTGGGTCTTCTGCTTCAGCCTGCGAAATGCCTTACAATGAAGTATTCTGTCACGGTCTCTTTGAAACGCAGGACGTATATCACATTCCGGCTCCTGCCTCACTCTTCCTCTGGACTCTCTGCTTTTCACCGCATAAGGGCTTTGATAAGCCAGTTCACGTTCCTCAAGATGCTCTCTAATTGTCATAAGATGCTCCTTTTTAATCCAAACACCAAACGTTCTCTATATAGTATATTCGATGGTTACATCTATTTTCCTTTTATTTCTTTTGAAGCCTTTTTTCAATCGTTTTTATTACAGTTTCCAATACTTTAATCCGTGCATAATACTTGTCATTTCCTTCCACAACAATCCATGGAGCATATTCTGTGGAGGTACGAATCAGCATCTCATTGACCGCCTCTTCATACTGATCCCATTTTTCCCGGTTCCGCCAATCTTCATCCGTAATCTTCCACTGTTTTTCCGGATTCTCCTGCCTTGCCTTAAACCTGCGTTCCTGCTCTTCTTTATCAATCTGCATCCAGAACTTTAAAACAATATTCCCTGCGTCTGCCAAATCTTTCTCCATATCGTTAATTTCCTTGTATGCGCGCTGCCATTCTTCCTTATTACAGAATCCTTCAATACGCTCTACCATCACTCTTCCATACCAGGTTCTGTCAAAAATTGCAATATGACCGTCTTTTGGCATAGCACGCCAGAATCGCCACAGATAATGATATGATTTTTCCACCGCATTTGGTGATGCAGTTGGATTTACAACATAGCCTCTTGGATCCATTTTTTGTGTCAGCCGCTTAATCGCACCACCTTTACCTCCGGCATCCCAGCCTTCGAATCCTATCACAATGGGAATCCGCTGCCTATATATTTCACTATGCAGCAACTCCATTTTATCCTGAAGCTTTTTCAATCTATTTTTATATTCTTCCTTTGTATAACTTAATGTTAAGTCTGCTTTTGCCAGCACAGATTCCTGAAATTTATTTGCATCTTTTTCGGCTTTTTTCGATGCCTGCCCCAACTTTCTGTTTTTTTCTCCACCAGATTCCGTTTCTGCTTGTTCCTGCGCCAGCATTCTATTCTTTTTCTCAATACTTTCCGTCAGCATTTTAATAATAACTGTATAAATCTTTGCTGTTGCATACCATTTGTCCGTAGCTTCAATAATTGTCCACGGTGCATATTCCGTATCTGTTTTCTGAAGCATCTCTTCCATCATATCCTGATATTCATCATATCTTTTATTTTTTTCCAAATCTTCTTTGGTTACACGCCATGCAGTTTCTTTTGATTCCAGTAGTTTATCAAACCTTTTTTTCTGCTCTTTTTTACTGATATCCAAAAATAGTTTTACCATCACCATTCCATCATCTGTAAGTTGTTTTTCAAAAGAACAGATAGAACGGTAATAATCCATAAGCTTTGCTTCTTTGATTTTTTCTTCAAACCGGTCACTTAAAACTTTTCTGTACCAACTGCCATCATAAACTGCCATCCTGCCTTTTGCAGGAATTTTTCTCCAAAAACGCCACATAAACGGATGCATGGATTCCTCCGGAGTCTCCTGTTGAATCGTATATACCCGGAAGCCACGAGGATCCAAACTCTGAATCAGCTCTCCAATCTGCACGCCTTTACCTGCTGCATCAAATCCCTCAAACACAATCATAACCGGAATTTCCATCGTCTTACATTGGCGCTGAAGCTCTCCCATCTGTACTTCCAGAGCAGCCATCTTCTCTTTATATTCTGTCTTTTCCAGCTTCACTGTCAAATCCACTTTTTCCAACATCATCCTTACCTCCTGATTCTCCATGTATTTTCAGCATGTACGCTTCAGTATGTACGTTTTCATATGGAATGATTCATGTTCTGCTATTTACGACGTTTCCACAAAATAAATGATGCTATGGCACCAATTGCTGTCGCCATCAGGCTTCCTCCCGCACACAACAGTACAATCATCAGTTTTTCCATCTTGTTTTCTCCCTTCTTTCCCATGTATATACATTTATTATAGCACAATTCTGCAAAAATACTGCAAACGAGAGGAGAAAAATCCCCTCTCGTCTATTCTTTAAAATCTGTAATTATTATGTATTTTGTGTTTCTTTTTTATTCTTCATATTCTCTAACAATTTTTTGAAATCAATACCAAATAAAATTACTGTAGTCAGAACTGCTATTGTATCTGCAATTGGTTCTGCCAAAAAGACTGCCATTACATTATCTTCCATAATAAGAGGAAGAATAAAAATTAATGGAATCAGTACAATAATTTTTCTGAACATTGCCAAAAATGCAGATATTTTGGAGTTTCCAAAAGCAATAAAAGTCTGCTGACATGCAATCTGCGCTCCCATCAGAACACTTCCTGCCATGTAAATTCGTAATGCCCATTTTGTCAGCTTCATAAGTTGAAGATCATTCGTAAATACCGCCACAAATGCGCCCGGAGCAAGTTCTACCGCAAGCCACAAAATCGCAGCATATATTAAACACGATGCCAAAATCAGTCTAAATCCTTTTCTGACCCTATATGCATTGTTTGCACCATAGTTATAGCTGATAATCGGTTGGCCTCCCTGTGTAAGTCCCTGCAAAGGCAACATTGCGAACTGCATTATACTGGAAAGAATCGTCATTGCTCCAACCGCTAAATCTCCTCCATACTTTAATAAAGAAGAATTAAAACATAATACCAACACACTTTCCGTTGCCTGCATGATAAATGGTGCAACCCCCAGTCCAATACATGGCATCAGTATATTCCATTTGATTTTAAAATTTTCTTTTTTCAAGCGAAGTACTGTATGTTTGCCTGTAAGAAAACGAAATGCCCACACCGTACTGAACGCCTGAGAAAGTACAGTTGCAATCGCAGCCCCCTGCACTCCCATGTCAAATCCAAAAATAAAAATCGGATCCAAAACAATATTGGTTATTGCACCGATTATTACTGTCAGCATGCTAATTTTCGAAAATCCCTGCGCGGAAATAAAAGCATTCAATCCCAGTGTCATCTGTACAAAAATTGTTCCTATCGCATAAATACTCATATAGCTATCGGCGTATCCTATAGTATTACTGCTGGCCCCAAACAGGAACAACAACGGTCTTTTGAAGAGTAATACTAGCGCAGTCAGTACGATAGAAATTATAAATAGCGCTGAAAAACAGTTTCCTAAAATTTTCTCTGCGCCTTCGTTATCTTTCTTTCCCATCAAAATACTTGCACGTGGTGCTCCACCCATTCCCATAAGTGCAGCAAATGCGGAAATAATCATAATCAACGGAAAACACACGCCTACCCCTGTCAGTGCAGCTGCTCCAATTTCTGGTATATGTCCGATATACATACGATCCACAACATTATATAAAGCATTTACTACTTGAGAAGTAATGGCCGGTGCCGCAAGCACAAATAATAAATGTCCAATCGGTTCATTCCCCAAATCCACTTCTTTTGACATTTCCAATTTCATCCCGTTCTCTTCCTTTCATTAGCCCAATTCATAGGCTTTATTGTTTACATATAAACTAATTATTAGTATAACACCAGAGATATAATTGTCAAATATTTTTTCATTTCCTTATATAAAACTGGAACCGATTGTGGAAGAGATACATAAAATATCATTTCAAAACAACTCTTGTTCTTATTAAACGGAGAAACAGAGAAGTTATTCGGTTATCCGGAATATTTCAAAACAACTCTTGTTCTTATTAAACAAAATCAAAAATTCCCTTGCAGCAGTATCACTGTAATTTCAAAACAACTCTTGTT
>CASERA010000056.1 GCA_949290175.1 uncultured Ruminococcus sp. | reverse complement strand
GAGAAGCCTGCCCGGTACATCGGGAATGAAGTAAACTCGGTCATGAAGGACAAGGATAAAGTGGATATTCGCTTTGCCATGTGCTTTCCTGATGTATACGAAATCGGCATGTCCCATTTGGGAATTCAGATTCTCTATGATATGTTTAATAGAAGAGAGGATGTCTGGTGTGAACGTGTTTATTCCCCGTGGCTGGATCTTCATAAAATTATGAAAGAAGAAAAGATTCCTCTTTTTGCCCTGGAATCGCAGGAACCAATCAAGAACTTTGATTTTCTTGGAATTACAATTCAATATGAAATGTGTTATACCAATATTCTTCAGATTCTGGATTTGAGCCACATTCCAATGTATAGCAAAGACAGAACAGAATCGCATCCGATTGTAATCGGAGGGGGACCATGTACGTATAATCCGGAACCATTGGCTGACTTTTTTGATATTTTCTATATTGGAGAAGGAGAAACCGTATATGACGAGCTGCTGAATGCTTATAAAGAATACCGCTCTGCCGGAAAGAGCAGAAGAGAGTTCTTAGAGCGCGCTGCAGAGATTGAAGGTCTGTATGTTCCTATGTTTTATGATACGGAATATAAAGAAGACGGGACCATTGCGTCCTTTTCTCCAAATAATTCCCATGCCCCGGCAGTTGTGAAAAAACAGATGATACTGGATGTGACCAATGCGCCATATCCACAGTCTCCGGTTGTTCCTTTTATTAAAGCAACGCAGGACCGTGTTGTTCTGGAAATTCAGAGAGGCTGTATCAGAGGGTGTCGTTTTTGCCAGGCGGGAATGCTGTATCGCCCTACGCGAGAACGTGACGTAGAGCGGCTCAAAGAATATGCCAGAGCAATGTTAAAGAACACTGGGCATGAAGAAATCTCTTTAAGCTCTTTAAGTTCCAGTGACTATTCCGAATTAAAAGAACTTGTTACATTTTTAATTGATGAATTTAAAGAACAGGGAATCAATATTTCCCTGCCTTCTTTAAGAATTGATGCTTTTTCGTTGGATGTTATGAGTAAAGTTCAGGACATTAAAAAGAGCAGTCTGACATTTGCGCCGGAAGCAGGTTCACAGAGAATGCGTGATGTAATTAATAAAGGGCTCACGGAGGAAATGATTCTTGAAGGAGCAGGACAGGCATTTGAAGGCGGCTGGTCGAAAGTAAAACTGTATTTTATGCTCGGACTTCCAACTGAAACCGAAGAAGATATGAAGGAAATCGCACACCTTGCCGACAAAGTTGCAAGAAGATATTATGAGATTCCAAAAGAGCAGCGAAATGGAAAGTGTCAGATTACAGCAAGTTCCTCATTCTTCATTCCAAAACCATTTACCCCGTTTCAGTGGACTCCGATGCTGCGAAGTGAAGAATATATCCGCAGAGCGTCAATTGTGAAACATGAATTTTTACAGCAGTTAAACCGTAAAAGCCTGAAATATAACTGGCACGAAGCAGATGTAACCGTACTGGAAGGTGTGTTTGCAAGAGGAGACCGAAAGGTAGGAAAAGTAATCGAAGAAGCATATCGACTGGGATGTTTGTATGATTCATGGACAGAAAGTTTTGATAATGAAAAATGGATGGAAGCATTTAAAAACACTGGAATTGATATCGAGTTTTATACAATGCGTGAGCGGGATATGGATGAAGTATTTCCCTGGGATTTCATTGACATCGGTGTCAGTAAAAGTTTCTTAAAGAAAGAATGGGAAAGAGCAATGTGTGCTGAAGTTACACCAAACTGCCGGATGCAGTGTTCTGGATGTGGTGCAGCAAAATTTGGGGGAGGTGTCTGTTTTGAAGGTTAGAATTAAGTTTAAAAAATATGGTGCCCTGCGTTTTATTGGGCATCTTGATGTGATGCGCTTTTTCCAAAAAGCTATCCGCAGGGCGGAAATTCCAATTGCCTATACAGGAGGATACAGCCCACATATGATTATGTCATTTGCAAATCCACTCGGTATCGGAATTTCCAGTGAGGGAGAATATTTTGATATTGAATTGAAAGAGTCTATTCCCAGCCGGGAAGCTGTATCCAGTTTGAATCAAACTATGGTGGAAGGAATTGAAGTCATCAGTTTCCGGCAAATTGCAGAGGAAAAGAAGATGACCGGGATGGCAATCGTAGCAGCTGCAGATTATTTGCTGGATATCGCCTCCGATACTCTTCCAAAAGGGTGGGAGAATCAGATTCCTTCATTCTTGGAACAACCGGAAATTCGTATTCTGAAACAGACAAAGCGCAGTGAAAAAGAAGTGAATATCAAGCCATTGATTTACGGTATGGAACTGCAAGATGGAAAGCTTTTCATGCGGCTTGCAGCCGGAAGTGCAGAAAATCTCAAGCCGGGACTTGTCATGGAAGCATTCTGTCGTTTTCTAAATGCAGATGTGGATTTGCTGAAATACACTCTTTGTCGTTTAGAGATGTATGCAGATATGGGGTCGGAAGAAACGCGGAATCTGGTAACGCTTGAATCTCTTGGCAGAGAAATTGACTAAATCCGGATAGCGGATAAAGAATTGAGGTGTCATATAAATTGGCCACAGTACGAAAAATTCTAATGTTAAAAAAGGAAGGACGAATCTTAACCTTTCTTCTTGAAAATGATGATATCGTGGAAATCCACTGTGCTTCCTTGGATACAGGAGCACAAAGACAGGCGCTTCTTGGAGATATCTATATTGGAAAAGTTAAAAATATTGTTGCAAATATTGGAGCGGCTTTTATTGAGATTGCAGGCGGCAAAGAATGCTATTATGATTTAAGCCAGGCTAAGCAGGCTGTTTTTACGCATAAAATCGGGAAGAAACCTCTTTGCATCGGAGATGAGCTCATTGTTCAAATTAGTAGAGAGGCCGTGAAAACAAAAGCGCCAACTGTCAGCAGCAACATTAGTTTTACCGGACGCTATGCGGTTCTGACAACTGGAAATACCCGAATTGGTACGTCTGGAAAACTTCCTAAATCTGTCAGGGAAGAGTATAAGAAAAAACTAAGTGATTTAAAAAATGATGAATATGGAATTATTATCCGTACCAATGCCAAAGACGTTCCTTTTGATCGTGTTCTGGAAGAAATCAAGAAGCTGGAAGCTGTCTGGCAGGAGCTTAAAAAAACTGCGGTTTACCGTACCTGTTATTCCTGTCTTCAGGCGGCTTTGCCTTCTTATATTACAGATTTAAAAAATGTTTATGCTGATGGACTGGAAGAGGTTATTGTAGAAGATAAAGAGCTGTATGAACAGATTCATGCTTATTTCGAATCCGAGCAGCCTGAAAACCTTGGAAAACTTCGTCTATATGAGGACAGACTTCTTTCTCTTTCCAAATTATACAGTACAGACCTTGCTGTTGAACGTGCTTTGAAAGAACGTGTCTGGTTGAAAAGCGGCGGTTATCTGGTTATCCAGCCAACAGAAGCACTGACAGTTGTAGATGTAAACTCTGGAAAATATTCCTCGAAGAAAAAGAGCACGGAAACCAGTCTGAAAATCAATCTGGAAGCTGCAAAAGAGGCGGCAAAACAAATTCGCCTTCGTAATCTTTCAGGTATAATTCTTGTTGATTTCATTAATTTAGACAATGACGATGCAATGCAGACACTGCTCAAACAGTTCCGCAAGTTCTTGTTAGAGGATCCGATACAGACAACGCTGGTGGATGTCACGCAGCTGCAGCTTGTTGAAATAACAAGAAAAAAAGTTCGTCGTCCGTTGTATGAATGTATTACATGCTCAGGAGTGTCAAAAGAAGGTGAGTAAATATGAGTAAAAAAGAACTAAAGACAAATGCGATGCGCATTTTAGACAAACACAAGATTCCTTATGAATATCAGACTTATGAATGTGAAACATTTATAGATGGAATTGTGGCTGCAGACAGTCTTAACCTGCCTCACGAACGGGTTTATAAAACATTGGTCACAACGGGAAAAAGCGGAGCACATTATGTGTTTGTAATTCCCATCGAAAAAGAACTGGATTTAAAAAAATCCGCCAGAGCTGTAAAGGAAAAATCCATAGCGATGCTCCCGGTAAAAGAAATCACGGCAATTACAGGGTACGTACGTGGAGGATGTACGTCTATTGGTATGAAAAAATCATTTCCAACTGTAATTCAGAAACAGGCAAAAGAACTGGATTATATTTATGTCAGCGGTGGAAAACTGGGCATGCAGTTAAAACTTTCTCCAGATGACTTGAAAATGGTTACTGACGCACAATATGCAGATGTTGTATTTTAAGAAAAATTCAGAGTACACTCTATTTTTTGTGAATCAGAGATTTACTTTCTGCTATTTACACGGTATAATATTGAACCAGATATAATAATGCAACATATCATTTGTTCATAAAATATCATAAATATATGGGCTATTAAAAAGTACCTTTGGAGGAAAGAACATGAAAAAAGTAGTGAAATTTGGGGGAAGTTCTCTCGCAAGTGCGGAGCAGTTTAAAAAAGTAGGAGATATCATCCGCAGTGATAAGACTCGAAGATATGTGGTCCCTTCTGCACCTGGAAAGCGTAGTTCCAATGATACAAAAGTAACAGATATGCTTTATAACTGCTATAATCTTGCAGCTTGTGAAAAAGAATTTACCAATCTTTTAGATGAAATTCATGCAAGATATCAAGAAATCATTAAAGGACTCGGGCTGACTCTGTCACTGGATAAAGAATTTGAAGTCATCCAGGAAAATTTTGAAAAGAAAATCGGAAGAGATTATGCAGCTTCCCGCGGGGAATATTTAAACGGAATCATTATGGCTGCCTATCTTAATTTTACTTTTATTGATGCTGCTGAAGTGATTCGCTTTGATGAAGATGGAAATTTGGATTCTGAGAAAACAAATGATTTACTCTCACTGCGTCTTGAAGGAGAGAAGTATGCAGTAATTCCCGGATTTTATGGTGCAAAAGAAGATGGGACGATTACGACATTTTCCAGAGGCGGTTCTGATATTACCGGCTCGTTGGTTGCCCGTGGAGTTATGGCCGATTTGTATGAAAACTGGACGGATGTCTCAGGCTTTTTGATTGCAGATCCTAGAATTGTCCAAAATCCAAAATCAATTGAGACGATTACTTACCGTGAATTAAGAGAGCTTTCCTATATGGGAGCAACAGTACTTCATGAAGATGCTATCTTTCCGGTAAGAAAAGTCGGAATTCCGGTTAATATCCGTAATACAAATGCACCAGAGGACAAAGGAACTCTGATTGTAGAAGGGACTTGCAGACAGCCGAAATATACAATTACAGGTATTGCAGGAAAAGATGGTTTTGCATCTATCACGGTAGAAAAAGCGATGATGAACTCTGAAATCGGTTTCTGCTGCAAGGTATTGGAAGTGTTTGAAAGAAATGGAATTTCTATTGAACACATGCCTTCCGGAATCGATACTATGACAATTTTTGTACATAAAGATACATTTGAAGAAAAAGAGCAGCAAGTACTTGCAGGTATTCATAAAGCTGTTAATCCGGATCACATTGAACTGGAATCTGATTTAGCATTGATTGCAATCGTAGGAAGAGGAATGCGTTCTACACGCGGCACTGCCGGAAGAATTTTCTCCGCACTGGCACATGCTCATATTAATGTTAAAATGATTGATCAGGGTTCCAGTGAACTGAATATCATTGTGGGTGTCAGACATGACGATTTTAAGAATGCAATTCGTGCACTGTATGATATTTTTGTAGAAACACAGATTTAAGAACGTCATAAAGGATGAGGAGAGATGACATGAATATTTTGTTCTTTTTATGTCCAAAACAGGAAGTTGCATATGTTTATAGCGATTGTACGCTTCGCCAGGTGCTGGAGACGATGGAACATCATAAATATGCTTCCATCCCTATGCTGAATCGAAATGGGGAATACGTCGGAACCATTACGGAAGGCGATCTGCTTTGGGGAATCAAAAAATATACCAATTTGAATATAAAAGAAGCAGAACATATTTTTATTCGTGATTTTGAGCGCAGAGCAGATTATCTTGCAGTTGCGGCAGATTCGGATATGAGAGATCTGATCAGCAGGGCTATGAACCAGAATTTTGTACCGGTAGTAGACGATCAGAAAAAATTCATCGGCATCATTACCCGACGTAGTATTATTGAATATTGTTATGACAGACTCAACGAGCATTATAATAAATAATATATAGTGATAAGGACGGGGATTTTTGAATAAATTTCCTGGTTTCTATTGACTTTTTAAGATTATGCATGCTATACTTACACGGTATGCCGCACAGCGGGGTTTTGAAGTTCTGTTTTTCAGACACCGAAGCTGGCGAGTAATGATAATAGGAGGTGCCATATGTACGCAAT